>CALFOY010000265.1 GCA_937919265.1 uncultured Capnocytophaga sp.
ATGAACATCTACTCCATTAAGTAAATCCATTTGATTCGATTTCCATTCTATATTATATATAGATTCTGGTAAAGCTATACGTAAAACTACCTCTTCATCATAACAAGGTGTAGTATTAGAAATTGTAGGAATTACTTTCCCCGAAATAAAGTTTGGTATAGGCAAATCTTTCTTAGCAATACACTCTGAACTAAATTGTAATACATATATATCATTAGCATTAGTAAGCCCAGGTATATTCGTAAAAGTGTGCTCCGTTTCTGCATTAGTAGCAGGCGGAGTTGTTATTGTTACTTTTTGTATTATATTTCCACTATTATCTACTACTTGTTGCAAATTAGGAATAACACCTGTTACAGGATTTTTCGTTCCTTTAAACAACTCATAATGAATAGGATATTGCGTAGATTGCCCATCAGGAATTTGCACACGAATAATTCCTGTATTAATATTATTAGGATCACACAAGCCTACATTAATTTCTGGATCTATATCTGTATATAACGGAATTTCAACCTCTTGTAAGAAAAAAGTATCATCTATTCTGTTACCTGTACTTCCAAAAGTTACATTATTTCGGTCCTTATTCAGACGCGTATAACCATTAGGCATTACATTTCCTGAAATACTTACAGCACTATAGTGATTGTGTTGTACATTAGTCTTTATAGCTATTATGTAATGTCCTGGTGGTATATCTTTTATTTCCAGAGTATAATCTTTTTCTAAAGCAAAGTTTTTAATAACTTTAAGGTTTGCTTCTTTCTGTTTTGCTCCTATACGTTCATATATAGGCTTAGTACTACCTGGTTCTTTATCTGTGTACAAATAAACAGAACCTATTTCATAGGTATGGTATGTATTAAACACACCTTCTATCTTACCTACTTGTCCATTACTACCAATTGCGCTACATTGTGTAGTTGTTGATATATTAAATTTATCATATCGTGAAGGAGCTGATGGTAATTTTACTTCATATACTCTTGTAGAACTACCACAATTATCAGAAAATTCAAATACATATTCACCAGCTTTAAAATCTGCCAAAGTAAAATCTGCTCTATTATCAGCATTTTTTCCTCTATACCATTCAAATTCTACAGGAAATTTAACGGTATAGGTTCCCCCTTCCAAGCTCCAAGTTTTATCTGTAGGATTTTGTTTAGGAAGCTGGAAATTATAAGTAACTGTATGAGGGTTAGGATTATTCTTAGGATAAATTTTAACTTTTAAAGGATTAGAAGCTGAAAAACGATTTGGGAAAATATTATGATTATAAAAATTAAAACCTCCATCTAGCCCTGGTATAGTAGATTTTTGACTAACATTTATATAAATTCTATTCAAACCATCATCTTCTGGTACAGAAACAGTATTATATTCATAATATTTACAAGATTTACTTTTATCAACAGGATCCCAATCTGGAGTTGCTGTATTAGCATTTTCTTTTGAGTAAATTTCAACCTTATATTCTCCATTATCAAGAGACATAGAAGAAAGTGTTGCTCCTTCTCCATATGTATTCAATACATATACATCATTCTCTTGGTATTTTTTACCATCTGGAAAAGCTACCAATTGCCAAGAAGAACCTGTTTTTTTCCAAACACGTTGAATTAATGTAGTACCACAGAACAAGTTATATGAATCTATATCATATCCTCCGCTTGTGTTATTATATCCATTTGCTCCTCTATTGGTAAAAAGTCTTGTTATTATTTTTCTTGACAATAGCTCACAAGTACCTTGTCTATAAATAGGGTCATATATATCTGTCTGAGGACGAGCTAAGTATTGACCTGAACTACCAGTACCTACACCAGGTATTTTTGCTAAAGGCTTAACATTACCTTTTATAGTATTTACCCCACAGGCTTCATATTTTATCTCTAACTCATCTCCTGGTAACAAAGAGTTACTTATTTTGTAAAACCAATAACGATGGTATTGGTGAAGGTAAGCCACATTATCCTCTAAAATAACAGCATTATTTTTAGGGTCTATTCCTTTTACCTTTACTCTATCTTCATTCGTAAACTGTTGTGTATATGTGTTGGTTCCTCGTTTTATTGTTGCAGTTACTAAAGAAGGACCTATATATTTTTCATCAGAAATATTAAAAGTAGGATACATCACATACACCCAAGCCTCATACTCTTCACAATTAGCACATTTAGGCCGTTTAATTAAGCGAATATGAGTTGGGTTATATTTATATTCTTTTTTAATTTTTTGAGAGAATTCACAATTTGAGCCTATATCTTTTACTTTTATAGTATATTCTATATTAGCCTTGAATTCTTTTCCTGCATCTGCTGTTACATTTATAAAAGAAGCAGGAGAAGGCATTACGCCTGTTACTTGTTTTAATAATGTAGCTCCTTCATAAATAGAAACTTGAAAAGGCCCTGTAGCTTTAGCATTATTAACATCAACTATTAAATCTCCATTACTTGCAGGCTGAGTAAGACTAGCAACAGTACAAGTTTTAAGCTCTACATTACGTACAAATGAATTTTGCTGTTCTACTAGCTTTATAGTCTGTGAATAATTTTGTTTCCCTGCTGCATAAATACATTGCCCATTTATAGTATCTTCTATATAAACAAAATATTTAACATTCTGGAAAATTACTCCTGTATTTTCTATTGTAATACCGGCTACAGCTTGAGCTTGTGTATAAGTATTGGTATAAACAGGAGTTGTAAGATTGCCTTCTTTATACAATTGTATTTTATAAGGTCCAGCACCATAAGAACCGTCCAGTTTTAGTTTAATTTTTCCATCTCCTGCACAATAAGACGTTGGCGGAGTATTATCCATTTCAAGAACCTTATAGTTCTTATAAGTTGTTATTAAAGTAATATTTGCAGGCTGGCTTGACTGGGAGTTATCCTTTTTCCTGATAACTACCTGATACTCACCAGGTCCTAAATTATTAGAAATTGTAACATTACCCGCAACCCCTAATGGATATGCTGGGTTTTTTTCTTGAAACACACCATTTTCTTTCTTGAAATACACAGCTTTCCAATCGGTAGGGTTTGCACACCCCGAAGTAGTTACTACTATTTCAGAAGAACAATACCCACTGTTTTGAGTTAAAACAGGAGCCAATGTACATTGTGCGTAAATATTTGTATTTGAGACAAATACAAAGAAAAACAATAATTTTACTAAATTATTCATATACAACATCTAAACTTTGTCTAATTATTTGATTATAACTTACCAATACATTTACTTCTGTAAAAAGTATAGTTATCGTGGCAAATTTATAAATTAAATTCTAAATAGCAATTTTTTTTTTAAATATTCTGTTTTTTTTAATTTTTAATTAATTATTTTTAACTAAAAAAACTATATTTTAATACTTTATATGTTTTTATTTTAAACAAATTAACATTTACTGCTTTTATATTAATATTTTTAAAACCTTTTTTTATTATATATTTTTAAATAAAAAAATATTTTTGAATCCATTATTCATTTCAATATATAAAAATACAAAATAAGCTATTTAAAATCATTTTTTATTTTTAAAATACTTTTTACCCTCCTACTCTCTTGACTTTAAAACCTTTTTCTTTCAGAATTTGCATTATTTTATCACGATAATCACCTTGTATAATTATTGTTTCATTTTTAAAAGAACCTCCAACGCCAAGAGTTGTTTTAAGCTCTTTTGTTAAAATTTTAAAATCTGAATTAGCTCCTGTATAGCCTTCAATTATTGTTTGAGGTTTTCCATTTCGTTTTTCGTATTTGCATAATAAAGGTTCATCTTGTAACCAAATAGAATGCTTTTCGTCTGTTTGTTCTTCTGTTTCTTGAATATGTTCAGGAAATAATTTCTTTAATTGTTCTTGTAAATCTTTCATTTTCTTATTAATAATAAAAACAACTAAAAAAGGAGCAATTTCTGCTCCTCTTTTCTATTTTTTTATTTGGTTGATTTTTTCAGTTAATTTAGGAAGTATTTCTAATACATTTCCTACAATTCCATAGTCTGCAACTTTGAAGAAAGGAGCTTCGGGGTCTGAATTAATAACAACTTTTACTTTAGAAGCATTAATACCGGCAATGTGTTGTATAGCTCCAGAAACTCCTAATGCAATGTAAAGGTCTGCAGCGATAGGCTTTCCTGTTTGCCCAACGTGCTCACTATGAGGTCGCCACCCCATATCTGAAACTGGTTTTGTACAAGCCGTAGCAGCTCCAAGAGCATTAGCAAAATCTTCTAAAAGACTCCAATTTTCAGGTGTTTGCATACCTCTACCACCAGCTACAACAATAGAAGCATCGGCTAAAGATATTTTTGTGTTAATTTTATTAGTTTCTTTTACCTTTATATCAAATAAATCTTCTGAAAGTTCAACAGAAAAAGGAACTTCTTGCGCCTGTGTTGGAGACTCTGAAAGCTCAATACAATTATTTGACAAAGTAATTACTTTTTTTTCTGAAAGAACTGAAAACCAAGCATTTGCTTTACTTGAAAATATTGATTTTTTAAAATTTCCATTCTCTGGTAAAGAAGCAATATTCGCTAAGTAAGCAGCATCTAATTTGGTGGCAAGCATTGGAGCTATATATCGAGTATTAGCGGAAGAACTCATTAGAATTGTTTTGACATTTTCTTTTTGAGCAACTTGCTCTATTACAGAAAGATATGCTTTTGCTACAAAATTATTTAATTGTTCATTTTTTACTAAAATAATTTTATCCGCACCATATTTTTTTAACTCTGAAACGTTATCTGCATTGATAGCTAAAGCAATTACAGAAGAATTACCTTCTATTTTGGCTAAGGCTCTAGCATATGAAAGAGCTTCGAAGGTTTTTTTCTTGAATAATCCATTTTCAGATTCAGTATATACTAGTATCATTTTTTGTTTTTTAAATAATTTTAAAATAATTTTCGTTTATTATATAATTCATCTATAAGCTCGTCTAAATTATCAGGCGAAATCATTTTAACAGGCTCTTTCACAGGAGGTTTCTCTAAAAGAACTATTTTTGTTTTAGCTTGTGCTTCTACAGCGGGGATTACCTGAATAGGTGTTTTACGAGCAGTCATTATACCCTTCATACTAGGAATTCGTATTTCCTCTTCATTAACCAATTCTTTCTGAACAGCCACTAAAATAGGTAAAGAAGAAACTAATTTTTGTTTTCCTCCATCAATTTCACGCTCTATCTTGGCTTCATTCCCTTCAACTGAAAACTCTGTAACATCATCAACATAATTGATATTCAACAAAGTAGCTAATACACCGCCTACAACACCTCCATTATAATCCAAAGATTCTTTTCCACAGAAAATAACATCATAATCCTTAGCAATATGTGCCAATTGTTGAGCTACAAAAAAACCATCAAGTGGCTGAGCATCAATACGAATCATAGCATCTGCTCCAAGAGCGAAAGCTTTACGAATATTAGGCTCACTCTCTGCCGTTCCTATATGAACAATAGTTACTGTAGCTGCCATTTGTTCTTTTATCTGTAAAGCCCTTGTTAAAGCTGCTTCATCACTTGGGTTAATAACGAATTGTACCCCCGATGGGTCAAAAGAAGAATTATCGGGTAAGAAATTTATTTTAGAAGTAGCATCAGGAACCTGATTTATACAAACTAGTATTTTCATATAAAACTAATTAAAGATAGAACCGCAAATATACATATTTATTATCAATTGATAATATAAAAAAATACATTTCTGTATTTTATTTTTTTAAAAAAACTGTTTTTCAGCAA
>CALFOY010000266.1 GCA_937919265.1 uncultured Capnocytophaga sp.
AAATAAGACAGCGCAAAAAACAGCTTATTTTAGTATTTTAGGTAACATCTGTTTAGCGAGTATTAAAATATTTTCAGGTATTTTAGGAAACACTTATGCCTTAATAGCTGATGGAATAGAATCTTTAGGAGATACTCTATCCTCTATTTTAGTTTTATTCGGATTAAAATATTCTCAAAAACCAGCAGATAAAAACCATCCTTATGGACACGGAAAAATAGAACCTCTTATAACTTTTATTATTGTAGGAATTCTTATTTTTTCATCTTTTTTTATTGCTTATCAGAGCTTTATAAATATAAAAACTCCACATCAATTGCCAGAAAGTTGGACTTTAATAATTCTTGGAATTATTATTATTTGGAAGGAAATTTCTTTTCAAATAGTTCTAAAAAATAGCAAATTAACTCATAGTACATCTCTTAAAGCAGATGCTTGGCATCATAGAGCAGATGCTATAACTTCTATCGCAGCTTTTATAGGAATTAGCCTTGCTTTATTTTTAGGAGAAGGCTATGAAACAGCAGATGATTGGGCTGCTTTATTAGCTTCTTTAATTATTCTATTTAATGCTTATTCTATCTTTCGTCCTGCACTTAGAGAAATAATGGATGAAGATAATTATACAGAATTGACTGCAAAAATCAATACAATCTCGAAAGAAGTAGAAGGAGTGATAGGCATAGAAAAATGCTATATCAGAAAAGTAGGGATGCAGTATTGTATTGACATCCATTTAGTTGTAAGTGGGAATATCTCTGTAAAACAAGGGCACGATATAGCTCATAAACTAAAAGATATTTTATGTGAAAAAATTGAAGTAATACATTCGATTATTATACATATAGAACCTGACTATAAAGATATTATATAAAAAATAAAGTGAGTTATAAAAATTAACTCACTTTTTTAATGTAATACTTTAAATTATATATTATAACTATTTGTTTTTTCTCATCCTCATATTCAAAAATTCTACACCTAAAGAAAAAGCTATAGCAAAATATAAATATCCTTTTGGTACAGCTCCTATTGCATTTCCTGCTAATAAAGCATTAGACAAATGCATACTTTCAGTTATTAGCATAAAACCAATAAGAATTAGAAAAGAAAGAGCTAATATTTGAATAGAAGGATTACGATTAACAAACTTTCCTACAGGATTAGCAAAAAGCATCATTATTGCAACAGATAGAATAACAGCTATAATCATTAAAGGTAAAGCTCCTTGCAAGCCGTTAGTCATCCCTACTGCTGTTAAAATACTATCAATAGAAAAAATAATATCAATCATAAGTATCTGAAAAATAACACCTCCAAAAGAAACTGCTTGAGTATTTTCTGAATTGTGAGCTTCTGTAATATGCTCAATATGATTTACTTTCAAATGAATTTCTTTCGTTGATTTGTAGAGTAAAAAAATTCCTCCTCCTAATAAAATGAGAGATTGTCCATTAAAATCAGCACTGAACCAACTCCAATTAACTGAAAATAAAGCATTTTTCAAATGCACTAAATAAGAAATACTAAAAAGTAATCCTATACGTAAAAACATAGCTAAAAACAACCCTAAACGAGTTGCTTTTTTTTGTTTTTCTTCAGGTAATTTCCCTGTTACAATTGAAATAAATATAACATTATCTATCCCAAGTATGATTTCTAAAAAAGTTAATGTAAGTAGTGCTATAATTGCATCTACTGAAAAAATATACTCCATAAAAATATTTTTTTACAAATGTGAATTTATAGTTTTTAATGTGAAATTAGAGGTCAAATATACAATTAATTCTGAAATATTTCAAAAGAATTGTCATCAAAAAAGAAAATAATTTTTGTAATCTTCTTTTCTTGTACTTTGACATCTTCCTTTATTTCTTTATCTTTCTGTTTATCAGGTATTTCATCAATATTATTGTCGAATAAAGGAAGTTTAGGCGTATAATACTCCTTTAATTTAGTAATAGTATTTTTAGAATCCATATTCTTTTTAGGGAATTCTCCTTTTCCTAAAATAAGCCAATCCAAATCAATTTCAGAAAATTTTTCAGTAATTTTCAATATAAGATCTAAACTTGGTTTATTTCTTTGCGAAAGAATATGGGAAATCGAAGAACGCGGAACACCTATGTAATCAGCTAAATAAGAGGCATTTACAGAATAATAATCCATAATTGTTTGTAATCGATTTATAAAATCATCTTGATTTAACATTCTTAAATTTTTTGAATTAATAGAGTACAAAGATATAAAATATATTTTACAAATGTAATATTTCAAATAAAATAATCTATTTTACAAATGTAATTTTATTTTGAATATATTTGTATTATTTTTTTCAATTATGTATCAAGATTTTAAAGAAAAGAAAATAAGGGGTAGGTATGTTACTTTTCAGATAATAAAACCTATCCTAGATAATTATAAACATTGGCTAATAGAAGAGGGAAGATCTGTATTAAATATCCCAATTCCTTTATATAGAATAGGAAATGGAGAAAAAAAGATTTTAATTTGGTCTCAAATGCACGGAAATGAATCTACAACAACAAAGGCTGTTTTAGATTTTTTAAATTATTTGAATAATAAAAATAATAAATTTTACAATTGTGAAATTTATGTAATTCCTATTTTAAATCCTGATGGAGCAGAACTTTACACTCGATTAAATTTCAACAAGGTCGATTTAAATAGAGATGCTCAAAATCTTACTCAGAAAGAAAGCTTATTTTTAAGACAAATTTTTGAAAAAATTAAACCCGATTTTTGTCTTAATCTGCACGACCAACGCACTATTTTCGGTGTTAAAGGAAATCCTGCAACTATCTCTTTTTTAGCTCCTTCAGTAGATGAAAGTAGAAGTATTACTTTAATTCGTAAAAAAGCTATGGAAATCATTAGTATTATGAACTCTTTTTTACAGAAATATATTCCTGGTCAAGTAGGACGATTTGACGATACTTTTAATATAAATTGTTCAGGAGACAAATATTCATCTTTAGGAGTCCCAACTATTTTATTTGAAGCAGGACATTTTCCTAATGATTATGAAAGGGAGGAAACCCGTAAATTTATTTTCTTTTCACTAATTGAAGCTATTAAATATATAAATGATAACCATATAATAGGACAAAAAACTGAAGAATATTTTCAAATACCTGAGAATAATAAACTTTTTTGTGATATTTTAATTATAAATGATTATAATCCAGAACAAAATATAGCTATACAATATAATGAATGTCTTAATATTGACAAGAAAAAAATCGATTTTACACCTAAAATCTGTCTCTTATACACATCTCCGAGCCCACGAGACCGTACTAGATCTCG
>CALFOY010000267.1 GCA_937919265.1 uncultured Capnocytophaga sp.
GCTCGGAGATGTGTATAAGAGACAGTAATAAAATATATTAATCAATAATATACTTAAAAATTAAAAAATGAAAATAAGAAAATTTGGAGGTATTGATATAGGTTCTAATGGAGTTAGATTGCTAATTTCTAATGTATTAGAAGAAGAAAATCGCTCGCCTATATTTTCTAAAGCTAGTTTAGTTCGAGTACCTATTCGGTTAGGAGAAGATGTTTTTGAAAAAGGAGAAATTTCAGAGGAGAATATCCTTCGTTTATCTGACGCAATACAGGCTTTTTCCCTATTAATGAAGGTATATAATGTTGAAAAGTACCAAGCCTGTGCCACTTCTGCTATGCGAGAAGCAAAAAATGGTAACAACATTGTGTTAAATATAGCTAAAAAAACGGGAATTTCTATTGAAATTATTGATGGACAAAAAGAAGCCTCTATTATAGCTAATACAGATTTACATACTTTCATAGAAAAAGAGAAAAATTATTTATATATTGATGTAGGAGGTGGTAGCACAGAATTTACTGTATATTCAAAAGGTGAAAATTTAGCTTCAAAATCCTTCCCTATTGGCGCTGTACGTTTGTTGCAAGGAAAAGCTACCAATAAAATATGGGAAGAAGTGAAAGAATGGATTATTAAAAATACTAAAAAAATTAAGAATATTCAAGCAATTGGTTCAGGAGGAAATATTAATAAAATTTTTAAAGCTTCAGGAAATAAAAAAGGAGAGCCACTTTCTATTCAATTTCTTAATGATTTCCTAATTAAATTAGAAGCTCTTTCATATGAAGAAAGAATCCGTGATTTAGAATTAAATCCTGATAGAGCCGACGTAATTACTTATGCTACAAAAGTTTATATAAATGCTATGACGTGGGCAAATGCTGAAAATATAATTGTTCCAAAAGTAGGACTTTCAGACGGAATTGTAAGAGGATTGTATTACAATAACTTGTAAAATATTAATTATCAATACTTTGAAAATTTTATCAACAAAAAAATTATCTACAGAAGAAAAAAAAATATTTACACTCGAAGGATTTGAAATTATTGATATTGATTTTATAAAAATAACATCTCTTCCTTTTGATGTTAAAATTATTTCAGATATATATATTTTCACTAGCCAAAATACTGTTAAAATAGTAGAACAAAATCCTTTTTATAAAAATTTAACTCATAAAAAAGCGATTTGTGTTGGAGAAAAAACAAAAAAACTTTTAGAAAAAAACAATTGGCAAGTTATTGATTTTGAACATTATGCTGATAATTTGGGTAAAAAAATAATTGAAAAATATAATTCTTATACATTTACTTTCTTTTGTGGAGAGCTTCGTAGAGACACATTACCTATTTTGTTAACTAAAAATAACATAAAGTACAAAGAAGTAAAGGTATATAAAACAGAATTTGTTTCAAAAAAAATTAATGAAATTTTTGATGCTATTTTATTTTTTAGTCCATCAGGAATAGAAAGTTTTTTAGAAAAAAATAATTTTACTAATGAGCAAATATTCTGTATTGGTACCACCACAGCAAGCGCTTTACCTACTGATTATAAGAAAGTTATAATAGCAGAAACACCAACTAATGAAATATTAATTAATGAATGTATAAATTACTTAAAAAACAAATATAATGATACAAAATGATATTTTTTTAAGAGCCTTAAATGGAGAAACTGTAGAACGCCCGCCTGTTTGGCTTATGCGGCAAGCTGGAAGGTATTTACCTGAATTTCGAGCTTTACGTGATAAATATGACTTTTTTACTCGTTGTAAAACACCTGAATTAGCCTCAGATATTACTATTCAGCCTGTAGATATCATAGATGTTGATGCTGCGATTTTATTTTCAGATATTTTAGTAGTTCCACAAGCTATGAATATTCATATTGAAATGAAAGAAAATGTAGGACCTTGGATTCCTAATCCTATCCGAACAGAGCAAGATGTTGATAATGTGATTATTCCAGATATAGAGGATTCTCTTGGATATGTTATGGAAGCTATTAAACTTACGAAAGAAAAACTAAATAATCGTGTTCCTTTAATAGGTTTTGCAGGCTCTCCTTGGACTATTTTCTGTTATATTGTAGAAGGAAAAGGTTCTAAAAGTTTTGATATTGCTAAATCTTTTTGTTTTTCTAAACCTAATTTGGCACACAAACTTTTAGATAAAATAACAAAAACTACGATTTCATATCTTAAAGAGAAAATAAAATCAGGTGCTGACGCTATCCAAATTTTTGATAGCTGGGGAGGAATGCTTTCTCCAACAGATTATAATGAATTTTCTTGGAAGTATATTAATCAAATTGTAGAAGCTCTATCTTCTGAAACTAAAGTAATTGTTTTTGCTAAAGGTTGCTGGTTTGCTCTTGAAGAAATGGCCAAAAGTAAAGCCTCTGCTCTTGGAGTTGATTGGACCTGTAGCCCAAAAATAGCCCGAGAACTTACGGGAGGAAAAATTACTTTGCAAGGAAACTTTGACCCAGCTAGACTTCTTTCATCTCCTGAAGAAATCCGAAAAATGGCTCAAAAAATGATTTCAGAATTCGGAAAAGATAAATATATTGCTAATTTAGGACACGGAATATTACCTAATATACCTGTAGAAAACGCTAAAGCTTTTGTAAGAGCTGTAAAAGAATATAAAATGTAGTTTAAAATAAAAAAGTATGGTTTTAAAACCATACTTTTTTATTTATTTAACATCAATAACCAAAGGTAAAACACATTGTGTTCCTATATTTATTTGATTTTTCTTGGCAGGAATGATATTTTCAAAACTATTAGTTTCATTTGATAATATACTATCTAATGAAGGTAATAATTCTGTTAATTTTTCTGAAGAAGATGAAGTACGTTCAAAAATAATCTTTCCTTGATTATCAATTTTTAGAAAAACCTGAACAGTAGCTTTTATTGTATCACCAATAGCTAATTTATGCTTATTCAAAGCCTCTTTGTATAAATTAGATATATTTTCCTCAAAACAATTTAATTTTTGCTCTTTTGTTAAAGTATCAGAACATTGCTTGAATGAAGGATATTCATCAACTTCAGATTTATTGATACTAGCAAATTTTTCTTCTACTAGCTTATTTTCTTTTTCTTCCACACTGATAGAGGGCTCTTGTGGTTTATTTTTATTACAAGAAAATAAAACAATTCCCAATAAAATAATCCCTATTTTTTTCATAAAATTAAATATAACTTTCAGCGGGTAAAGATACAATTTTTTTAATAACTTTCTATTATTTATCAATTTTTTTTTTTACTATAATAATATCGCCATTTTTAACCTGTCTCTTATACACATCTGACGCTGC
>CALFOY010000268.1 GCA_937919265.1 uncultured Capnocytophaga sp.
GAAACAGGCAACAAGAAACCTGTAGTAGGCTTTATCGCTGGAGAAACAGCACCTAAGGGGCGTACTATGGGACATGCTGGAGCTATTGTAGGTGGTAGTGAGGATACTGCTGAGGCCAAAAAACGTATTATGCGCGAATGTGGTATCCATGTAGTAGATTCACCAGCAAAGATTGGTGAGAAAGTAAAAGAAGTATTGAAATAACCTCCACATAATACTTAGAATTAACGTGTTGAGAGGCGACCTTAAAATAGTGGTTAGCCTCTCTTCTTTTGAAGGTTTTTAAAATACCTATAATTTATATTATGTAAAATAGAATAATAATGATTAATGCCAATAATGATCTATGATGATATTTCTCTTGTTCATTAATCATTATTGGCATTCAGTCTTAATCATTACTTATTGATCCATTCTATGACTTCGGCATCATTAGGTAAGGTTTTCGGTGCGATGACTTTCTCTAAGTGGCCATCCTTACCAATGAGATATTTTTGGAAGTTCCAGCTCACTTTTGAATCCATGACACCATTCTTGGACTTCTGTGTAAGAAACTGATACAGAGGATGCATATCCTTACCCTTGACAGAGATCTTACTCATCATAGGAAAACTTACTCCATAATTCACCTGACAGAATGAGGCAATCTCTTCATTGGTACCTGGTTCTTGTTTGAGGAAATTATTGGCTGGAAAGCCTATAATGACAAAATCCTTGTCCTTATACTGCTGGTACAGTGCCTCTAACTCCTTATACTGAGGGGTCAGTCCGCACTTGGAAGCGGTATTGACAATCATTACTTTCTTGCCTTGTAGGCTTGACAATGGGAACGCTTTTCCTGTAATGTCCTCTACTTCAAATTGGTAAATGGTTTGGTCATTCATTTGTTTTTTGGTTTGTGCTTTTCCTAACATGATTCCCATGAGGAAAAGGAAGATTAATTTACTTACTTTCATTTTAATTATTAATGGTTTATTATTAATGGTGTTTCTCAAATAAATAGAAAAATAATCGTATAAATGTTACAGAAAAATTTTATACTCTTATTACTACTATCTACATAACAGTAAAAGGCGCAATTAAGAAAAAATAAGGCATAGAACAGTATATTTTTATAGTAACTAAAAATATCCAAAAACAATTGAAAATCACTTCTTTGGTATTTTTCAGTGGAAATCCCTACTATGTTGGTATTCTCAAAAGCTTCTATTTCACTAAAATAGCACTTTTCTATCTCATAATAAGTAATTTCTTCCTCATCGTTTATTTGAGGAACTTGTCTGATAGAAAATAATCCTATAGCTCTGTATAAAAAAGTAATTTTATATTTTTGTTTTACACCATCTATTTTTTCAAGATATGCCCTTAGTTTAAGTCCTTGCTTATAACAAGCATTTACCAAAGCTGTTGTCTTTTTCATTGTATCTATTTGGCTATAAATAGCTATTATTTTATAAAAAACAAAAGAAATATAAACAGCACTTGCTATAATGAGTATATGAATAAGGATTTTTTTCATCTCAGAGCTAATCTTTTATCTTTTTCTTCCATTGCTTGCCGTAGATCGCGTAATAGATATCTTCTTCGTAATATTTGTAGAAACCGGGTTCTTTGTTGGCAATAAAGAAGGCTTCTTTTTCCTTAAGGAATTTTGCGAGTAACTGCTTGTTCTCTGGCTTTTCCATTTCTTTTTCCAAATTCTTAAACACCATATCAAACTGTGCCGAGGTGATTCCTTGGCAGATAAGCGGTAAGGATTTTTCATTCACTCCATAACGATCGATAAGGGCGCTCACAAAGTATTTGTGTATCATTTGGTGTTCGTCATCCAACAGCGAAAAGTATTGGCTCACCAAAGGAAAGTACTCCTCCCCTATCAAGCCCAAACCAAAGACCGCATAACTGCCCGGCATACAGCTTTTCTCGCCTTCTTCTACATCATTATACCACTGAAATTCTTTCATAGCCACCTCAGCATAAGCTACCAATTTAGGACGCAACTCCTCGTATTGCAGTGCTTGGGCAAAAAAGCGATGGGTAGGCGATTTGGCAATGCCTTTGATATCTAAAAACTGTTTAGGGGCTTTACTGCTGAACTTGATATAGTAACTCGCAGGGAAATCGGCTTTGAGCAGCGCGATGATAAAATCTAAAGCCTTGTCATAAGCCGTGGCTGACTCTTGTTTGATTTTCACACTGATCTGAGCAAAAACATCATTGGCATCACATTCCACTTCACTATCCTTGTAATGGATAAGTTCGTTAGGCAAGATACCTGTCCCCTCTTTGAGGTACATCGCTGCTTTTTTAGAGCCTAATTCCTTAGCGGCACGCTCTAAATCCTCACAAGCAAACTCTACATCCCAACTATATTTTTTGTATTTGATACGCCAAAGGGCTTGTGCCACAAATAGGTTTAGTTTGGCGTTATCTATATCTTTTGCTTGCAAACCTTCCTTGAGTGTATATTTCTTTGACCAATCACTTCCTTCTACTTTGTAATATAGTTTCATAAAAACCTTTTCTTTCCACTCTCGTGTATGGTAAAGCAAGCTCCATTGATATTCTTCTAAAGTCTTTTTCCACTTAGGATCTATGAGAGTAATCCCTTTATCGAGGATTTCAATTACCTTGTCCTCACTATAACCTGTGAGTTCAAAATCAAAGAGCTTATCAAAGAAGCTATGCACTTCCTTCTCTTTCATTTTCTCAGTAGCCTCATAGATTACCTTTTGCACATAGGTATCCAAGCGCTCTTTGAGTTCTGCCTTGCGCTCGGGGTGTTCCAATCGCACTTGTTTGCGGGCGTGATGCCCAGTGGCGGTAAGAAAATCAAGTACTAAGGCAAGTTTGTACTGAAAGCGATAATACAACTCAGGATTGAAGAACATTTGAGTAAATTGTTCTTCCAAACCAAGAAGCAACTCATTGTCTATAAAATCGTCTGGAAGCTGCTCAAAGTCTTTAATGGTAATAGAAGGACAAGTATATTCTTCCTCATTATTATGAAACTCTATTTTGTCCTTTCGCTGTTTTATTTTGAAATAATCGGTGATACCTTCCCAGAGTTCATTTCT
>CALFOY010000269.1 GCA_937919265.1 uncultured Capnocytophaga sp.
GAAAGTGTGTATACGTCAAAAGCGTATCGAGGGTTCGAATCCCTTCCTCTCTGCTATAAACTAAGAAATTATTAAATTAAAGTCTATTATTAAATTAAATTTTTTAAAAAAATGAGAAAAATGTATTCTAAATTAGGAATTTTAGCAATATTCCTTATGAACGTTGTAGTAGCAAATGCACAAGAAGTAGCAGCAGCTGTAGAAGAAGAAAAATCTTTCAGCCAAGTTTTTAAAGATCGTTTCATTGAAGGTGGTCCTGCATATATGGCGCCAATTCTTTTATGTTTGATTATTGGTTTAGCAGTTGCTATTGAAAGAATTATTTATTTAACAATGGCTACAACAAATACTAAAAAATTATTAGAAAAAGTAGAAGATGCTCTTAAAAATGGAGGTCCAGAAGCAGCAAAAGAAGTATGTCGTAACGTACCTGGTCCTGTAGCTTCTATATTCTATCAAGGTCTTGAAAGAATAGATGATGGAGTTGATATGGTAGAAAAATCAGTAGTTGCTTATGGAGGAGTTCAAATGGGACAATTAGAAAAAAATATTTCTTGGATTTCTTTATTTATCGCTATCGCTCCGATGTTAGGATTTATGGGTACGGTAATTGGTATGATTCAAGCATTTGACAAAATTAGCCAAGCTGGTGGTCTAGACGCTTCTTTGATTGCAGGAGATATCCAAGTAGCCTTGCTTACAACTGTATTTGGTCTAATAGTTGCGATGATTCTTCAAGTATTCTACAACTATATTATTGCAAAAGTTGATAGCGTAGTTAATGATATGGAAGATGCTTCTATCTCTTTAGTAGATATCGTTTCTTCTTACAAAAAATAATTTTACAAATTTAAACAATATTATATTATGTATAAATTATCAAAAATAGTATCCATCATTTTTGGTGTTTTAGGAGTTTTGCTTTGTATTTGGGTAATGAATACCTCAAAAGATATTGAAGCAAATGGAGCCAATTTTGCTATGAATACTATGTTTAATGTTAATTATATTCTACTTTTAATATCTCTTATAATAGTTATATTTGCAGTAGTTGTTAGTATGTTGGCTTCTCCTAAATCATTAAAAAAATCATTATTTTTTGTAGGAGCTTTCGCTTTAATAGGAATTATATCTTATCCTCTATCTAAATTATTTTTTGATACAGAAAAAACTTATCAAGTAGTAGAAGGAGGTAAACAAGTGTTCTTACATTATGATTGGGTAAGTGCTGGTATTATGGCAACATATTTATTATTAATAGTTTCTTTAGTAGTAGTAATAGGTGCCGTAGTAAAAAATTCATTAACAAAATAAAAAAAATATGGCAAGAAGATCAGCTCCCGAGGTAAATGCGGGGTCAATGGCGGATATTGCATTCTTGTTGTTGATATTTTTCTTGGTAACAACAACTATTGAAACAAATGCTGGTATTCCCGTAAAACTGCCTCCTAAACAACCAGCAGACCAGCCTGCACCACCACCAGTTAATGAGCGTAACTTGTTTGTGGTTATGGTTAATAAGAATAATCAATTATTAGTTCGTGATAATTTGATGAATATCAAAGACCTAAGAAAAGCTGCTGTTGAGTTTTTAGATAATGGTGGTGGCGTAGGTGATGAGAATTGTGATTACTGTAAAGGTAAAAAAGACGCAAAATCATCTGATAATCCAAATAAAGCGATAATTTCATTACAGAATGACCGTGAAACATCTTATGATACATACATAGTTGTTCAAAATGAATTAATTGCAGCTTATAACGAATTACGTGAGCGAGAAAGAAAAAGATTGTATCCTAATGAGGTACCATATATAGAGATGGACGCAGAATATAACGCTGCTAAAACACCACAATCTCGTAAAGATGAATTGGAACCAAAATTGAAAAAATTACAAGATTTATTCCCTCGTAAATTGGTTGAGGCTAGTACAAGAAAAGATTAAAAACAAAAGAAAATGGCAAAGTTTACAAAGAAACAAAGTGGAGAACTTCCTCCAATTTCAACAGCGTCCTTGCCCGATATTATATTTATGCTTCTATTCTTTTTTATGACGGTAACTCAATCAAAAGATAGTGAGCTGATGGTTGTAAATAATGTTCCTACTGCTAACCAAGTACAAAAATTGGATAAAAAAGATCCTGTTGTATATGTTTATGCTGGAGAACCATTAGTACAATATCAGAATAAATATGGTAAAAATGCAAGAATTCAAATAAATGATGCTTTCATTGATGTAAAAGAAGTAGCTCCTTCCATAGCTAAATATAGAGATGGGCTTCGTGAAGGGCTTCGTGATATGTTTATTACCGCTTTACGTGTAGATAAAAATACAAAAATGGGTATCGTTGGTGATGTTAAAGAAGAGCTTAGAGAAATTAATGCTTTAAAACTCACATACATAACCAGAGAAGGGCAAGCAGCAATTTTGAATAAATAATTAATATTTATACAATAAAAAAAGAGTCTCATTGAGACTCTTTTTTTATATAAAAAAATAACGTATAAAAAATAACGTATAAAAAATAATGTATAAAAAAATATTTGTATTTTTGCCTCTTAAAAAACTAATGAGAATGAAAGCTATAAAAATTTTAATTTTATTTTTTACTCTAACAAGTTGTTCATTTTTTCAGAATAAAGAAAAAATAAACTCAGAGGGTATGTCCTATAATGATGATTTTCTTCCAAATGAAGTTGAAGTAGAGGTTGAAAAAAATCTTTATGTAATAGATAGAAATGGAGGTTTTTTAAGAGATATCTCTAATGAATATTCTCCTATAATAGATACTTTGAGTTTTGGAATGCCTTTGGAAATATCTGCAGAATCTGAGAATTTCTATAAAATTAAGGATATTCAAAAATATATATTAAAAAAACAAGTAGGAAATATTCAAGAAATAAAACTTATTCCTTCCGAACTTAATATGGTTAAATATATATCATATGGTATTAAGAAAGAAGACTCTGATGAGGAAAATTATGAATATTTTGAAAAAGAAGTACATTTAGAAAAATTTATTACATTAACATTAATTAATGAAGAAGAATATTTAAAGGAGAAAAATAATAGAATTGGTTTTATCACTTATGATTCTTTAAATATTAAGAAAAAAGATGGAGTTATCGTTCTTCCGTGTGAAGAATCTATGGTTGTTTATAAGGATACCGAAGAAGATAATGAAGAGGAAGAATACGAATATTATACATATGTTGGACAAATTGAGAGTATAAATAAGTATATCCTTTCAGGAAGTTATTATGAAGCGTGGGATGCTGTTTTAGTAGATAAAAAAACAGGAATTTCAGAAAAAATACTAGATATTCCTTATCTTTTACCTGATAAAAAACATATGTTTTGTATAACCCCTTCTCTTTATGAAGAATCTACGGATTTTTCTTTATATAGTATAAATGAAGCTAATAAAATAGAAAAAATATTTGAAACTACTTTTACTAAATGGCAATGTTATGATGTGGAAAATATGAAAGATACAATATTTGTTAGCAAAAATGGATATTTATACGTTCCAGTTATTCATAGTAGCTTTTTTTGGGAAGATATTGATAAGAAGCAATGTCAATATTTAAAAATAGGATTGAAAAAATAAAAAAAACGGATTATAATTAATCCGTTTTTTTATTTGTAAATTCTGATTATTCAACAATTAAACTGCCTTTCATCATAGCGTAATGTCCAGGGAAGCTGCAGATATATTCATAAGTTCCGGCTTCTGTAGGAGCGTCAAAAGAAACGCTTGTAGTCTCTCCGCCACCTATAAGGTCTGTATATGCAATGATGTCTTTACTTCCTTTTGGGATATATTGGTTATCAGCAGCTTCCATTGCTTTTTCAGCAAATGTAGGAAGGTCAACTCCTTTTTTCAAAAGAACAAAATTATGCCCCATTGCAGTTTTAGGTAAAGAGCCAGAGTGATGAAGAGTTACATTTACTCGTTGTCCTGGTTTTACACGAATTTCTTTAACATCAAAGGTCATTTGGTCTGTACCATTGATAGTTACGTTAATTTCATCTGTTTTACTGCTAGAGTCTTGGTTGAGGACAGGAGCTTCTGTTTTAACTTCTGTTTGTGGTGTTTCTTCTTTTTTAGAATTATTTCCACACGCTACCATTAAAGAAATGGTTGCTAATAAAAAAAATGTCTTTTTCATTATAACTACTTTTAATTAATGAGGCAAAGGTATAAAACTGTCTCTTATACACATCTGACGCTGCC
>CALFOY010000270.1 GCA_937919265.1 uncultured Capnocytophaga sp.
CAGTAAATTAGTTGAGAAATTTTTTGAAAAACATTTAAATATAGAAAATCAATTTTTAAAAAATTTAGAAGCATTTTATATTGGCAAAGAGAAAAATATTGATATAAAAAAATTAAAAGAAACTATAATTCCTCAATATAGAATGAGAATAGGAAGCTATAGAGTGATTTTTACGGTAACTAAGGAATCAATAAAAGTATATTCTATTTATGTTGAAAAAGCAGGTTCAAGAGGAGAAATTTATAAAAATTAATATTTTATGGTATAATCTTATAATATATTCATAAATAAAATTGAAATTGGGAGGAAAGATGAAAAGAATATTATCAGCATTATTATTAGCCTTTGCAATGTTATTATCTGCTTGTGGTGGAGTAAAATATGAATTCAAAGATGGGGTTATGTATGGAGATGGAAAAGAAGCAACAGGAACATTTGAGTTTAAAGCAGGTAAATATAAAGTAAAAGGAAACTTTGTAAATGGTTTACCTGATGGATTATTTGAAAAATATTATTCAGATGGAAGTATCATGGTAAAAGATACTTATGAAAATGGTGTAAATACAAAGGAAGAATTATATTATAAAAATGGTCAGTTAATGGGAAGTTTTGCAGATAATGAAGATTTAAAACTTCATTATGATAATGGAAATTTAATTATGACTTATAATGATAAAACAGGCGAAAGTATAATTTATCATGAAAATGGAAATCCTTTAATGATTACTAATAAAAATGAATCATCTATATATAATGAGAACAATGAAATGTTATTTAAAGTAAAAAATGAAGAACCAGTAGATATTGGTTCAAGTTTAAAAAAATTAAGTGATGGTTCATTTGAGCTTGTGAAAGATAATAAAGTTCTAGCTAAAATAGATGCTAATGGAGAGATTATAAATTATTTATACTCAAACTTTTTTTAAAATAAGTAAAAATGTACAATTAAAATTATAATTCAAAATATAAAATTTCATTCTTATTTTTATCAAATAATGTCAGTGTCTTCTCTGAAACTTCAAAAGAAGCAACTTTTTCTAACAACAATGTATATTCTTGTTCGAATTGCATAATTTTAGGATTACAAAGCATTTGAGTTGAATAAATATCTGATAATGAGATGTTTTTATCAATAATACGAATTTCTCCTCCTATTTGATTACAACCAGAATTACCTGAAAAACGACCTTCACTTTGTTGTATATTCAAGATAATAGTTTCGGATATAGGTAATTTTTTATTTTGCATTTGCACTAATGTCCATTTTTTACTAATGTCTTTTTCATCTGTTTTTGAAGATTTCACCATTGAACAATTTAAAGATAAAACACTAACAATCAATAATATAAAAAATCTTTTCATAAAAATATTTTTTTTATTATTATATAAGCAAAATATGTACCAAAAAAAGAGACAAAAGATTTTACTTGAATAATTAACATTTATTTTGTTTCGCGTAAAATATTTAACATATTTTGTTTTAAAAATTCAAAATAAATCCTTACATTTGCACCAAAATATAGATAGATATGGATATACTAAATTTTGAAGATATTTCAAAAATATCTTTTTCTGATAAAGTAAATGAGATATTTAATGAAATTTCTCCTGATAACATTGAAAAAATCAACACTGACAGCAAACTGCTAGTTCAAACAGACTTAGATGGTGTTATACAATACGCTAATGAAAATTTTAAAGATTATTTTGGCAGAGGCAACAAATCTATTATAGGGAAACCTATTCATCTTTTTGATCATCCTTCTGTACCTAAATCTGTTTTGAGACATATTCACGAGCAAGTAAATTTAGATGATGACACAAATGCTGTTTTCATTAATAAAACCTTGAATAATAGCTTTGTAGTATGTTATGCAGAGGTTGATGTTATCAAAGACCGACACGGAGACCATATTCATATCTATACTAGAAGAAAACCTATTTCTAATAAAAATATTTTCAATTATGTAATTCCTTTTTATAAATTTTTAATGAAAAAAGAAGAAGAACAAGGAGTAGAAGTAGCGTACGAATACATTGATAAATTCATCGAACGCAATGGTTTTAAAGATTTTAACGCTCTTATAGACTACATTGCATTCGAAAAATAGTCTTATAATTGTTTAGTTTTTTCACGAAAGTCTGAGTTACGAAAGTGCTCAGATTTTTTTATTTTCTCCTCTCCCAAAAAACTTAAATTGAGCACCTAAAAATATTTTTAAAAAAATTTGTGTTTTCAATTAATTTTCGTAATTTTGCGCCCAATTAATTCGTTAAAATACACAATTATGTATGCAATTGTAGAGATGGCAGGGCAGCAATTTAAAGTTGCAAAAGACCAAAAAGTATTTGTTCATCGTTTAGATTCTAACGAAGGAGACGCTGTTATTTTTGACAATGTTCTTCTTATTGATGATAACGGAGCTATTACTATTGGCGCCCCAGCTATAGATGGAGCTTCTGTACAAGCAAAAGTTCTAAGACATTTAAAAGGAGACAAAGTAATCATCTTTAAGAAAAAAAGAAGAAAAGGTTACAAAGTAAAAAACGGTCATAGACAATCTTTTACAGAAATTTTAGTTGAAGAAATTTTGGCTTCTGGCGGAAAAAAAGCTGAGAAAAAAGAAAAATCTGCTAAAAAATCAAAAGGTGATGATTTGAAAATTGTAGAAGGTATTGGTCCTAAAGCTGCAGAAGCATTAGTTAATGCAGGTGTTGATACTTTTGAAAAATTATCAAAAAAATCAGCAGAAGAAATTAAAAACATCCTTGTATCAGCTAGCTCTACTTTAGCTCACTTAGACCCTACAACTTGGGCTAAACAAGCTGAATTAGCAGCAAACAGAAAATGGGATGAACTAAAAAAATGGCAAGACGAGCTTATTGGCGGTGTTGCTAGATAATTAAAATTAAATGTTGAACATCTGATAATCAGATAAAAAATTAAAAAGAAATGGCTCACAAGAAAGGTGTCGGTAGTTCTAAGAACGGAAGAGAATCAGAATCAAAGCGACTTGGTGTAAAAATATTTGGTGGCCAAGTAGCTATCGCTGGAAATATACTTGTTAGACAACGAGGTACAGTACATATCGCTGGTGAGAATGTATATATGGGGAAAGACCATACTCTACATGCTGCTATTGATGGTATTGTAAAATTCCAAAAGAAAAAAAATAATAAATCTTATGTTTCAATTATTCCTATTGAAGCATAATAAATTTTACTTTAATCATTATAAAGAAAGACAGCATACCAAGCTGTCTTCTTTTGTTTATACTCAGATATGGAATTAGTCAGAGAAAAATTAGTCCTACCAAATGGTGGAAAAAAATTATTATTACATTCTTGTTGTGCTCCTTGTTCTGGTGAAGTAATGGAAGCGATTATGGCTTCCGATATTGAATTTACTATATTTTTTTACAACCCAAACATTCACCCCAAAAAAGAATATGAGATTCGGAAAGAAGAAAATATTCGATTTGCAGAGAAATTAAATATCCCAATCATTGACGCCGATTACGATACAGATAATTGGTACGAAAGAGCCAAAGGTATGGAATATGAACCTGAACGAGGAAAACGCTGTACTATGTGCTTTGATATGCGTTTTGAGCGAACAGCACTATATGCTTTTGAAAATGGTTTTGATACTATTTCTAGCTCATTAGGAATTTCTCGATGGAAAAATTTTGACCAAATTAATGATTGTGGCTTACGCGCGGTGGAGCCATATGAAGGAGTTTCTTATTGGACTTTTAATTGGCGAAAAAAAGGAGGTTCTGCAAGAATGTTAGAAATCAGTAAACGAGAAAGATTTTATATGCAAGAATATTGTGGTTGTGCTTATTCTCTAAGAGATACAAACCAATGGAGACTATCTAATGGAAGGGAGCGTATTAAAATAGGTGAAAAATATTATGGTGATGATAATTAAAAATAAAATCCAAATTATATTCTAATTTGGATTTTATCTTTTTAACATATTTCTTTTTTATCTTCTTTAATACCTTCTTTCTTTTTACACTTATACTCTTCATTACGTTCGATGATATGTCCTGGTCTTGACCATTTTGGCTTTTCTCCAAGAGAGTGGTATTTAGCATCTTCAGCCTCAACAGTTACAGGCTGTGGATGTGTTTCAAAAGGTTTTTGTGTACGCATTCCAAGTGCTTCAAACATTTTCATATCTTCATTAATATCTGGATTTGGAGTAGTTAGCAATTTATCTCCTGCAAAAATAGAATTAGCTCCTGCAAAGAAACACATTGCCTGCCCTTCTCTACTCATTTGAGTGCGCCCTGCTGAAAGTCTAACTTGTGTTTTAGGCATTACGATACGAGCTGTTGCAATCATTCTAACCATTTCCCATATCTCAACAGGTTGCAACTCTTCCAAAGGTGTTCCTTCAATAGGTACTAATGCATTAATAGGCACAGATTCTGGTTGAGGATAAAGAGTAGATAAAGAAACTAACATTTTTGCTCTATCTTCAATAGATTCTCCCATACCTATAATACCTCCACTACAAACGGTAATATTTGTTTTACGAACATTATCAATAGTTTGTAATCTGTCCTGATAGCTTCTTGTTGAAACGATTTCTTTATAATATTCTTCTGATGTATCTAAGTTATGATTATAAGCATAAAGCCCTGCTTCTGAGAGTCTTTGCGCTTGGTTTTCAGTAATCATTCCCAAAGTACAACATACTTCCATATCTAATTTATTGATGGTTCTCACCATTTCCAAAACATCTTCAAACTCAGGACCATCTTTCACGTTTCTCCAAGCTGCCCCCATACATACACGTGAGCTACCTGCAGATTTTGCTCGTAGTGCTTGGGCTTTTACTTGAGAAATACTCATCATATCTTCTGCTTCAACTTTGGTTTGATAACGAGCTGATTGTGAGCAATAACTGCAATCTTCTGAGCATCCGCCCGTTTTTATAGAAAGTAATGTAGATACCTGTACTGTATTTGGGTCGTGGTATTTACGATGTATTGTGGCTGCTTCATACAACAAATCCATAAAAGGTTTGTTATAAATAGCTATTATTTCTTCTACTGTCCAATTATGTCTTAATTCATTCATATAATTTTGACTTTTTTGAAAGTGCAAAAATACTATTTTATTATGAAATATTGAATATAAAAAATACTTTTTTAAAAATATTTACTTTTATTAGATATTTCTATTTTTTACTTTGAAACGAAAAATTGTACCCTACCTTAGTAAACATAAGTATTTTTTTAGAAAAAAATTAGTATCTTTGCAAAAAAATTAAAACCATTCTGATGAAGCATTCTATTTTAGCTACATTAATTTTATTTTGCAATGTTATTTTCGCTCAAAATAAAATTTACATTGATGATTCTGGCAACGAAGTTCCAAAGGAAGACGCAAGTTTTATGCGACAAATTAGCGAGAAAAAAGGACTTTTCTTTATTAAAGACTACTTTCTAGACGGAAAACTTCAAATGTCGATATCTTCTAAAGAAAAAAATTTCAATAAAATTGAACAAGTTATCGGGAAATTCATTTTCTATCATAAAAATGGAAAAGTAGAAATAACAGGAGAAGAAAAAAATGGAATAATCAAAGGTTCTAAATATGATGAAAAAGGTAGATTAGAACTTACTTTTACTCATACCTTGCCTATAACTGCTTATGAGCAAATCTATTATACCGATAACAAAAATATCCCTAATGTTTATTCATACTATCAAAATAAAAATCTAATAAAAGAAATTTCTTTTGGTGAAGATATGAAAAAAGCTCGAGTTGAGTATCATTATAAAGACGATGAAATTGCCTATATTGATTACTATGATGAAAAAGGAAATAAAATAGGTACAAATACCAACTCAAATCCAGACACTTACAGGCTTCTTGTAGAATACTATTACAACCCTATGCGAGTAAAAAGTATTTCAGAAAAAGATGAAAACCAAAAAATAATTCGTAATGAAGAATATTTTTCTAACGGGAAATTATTCTCTAAAGAAGAGGCAACTGCTGACGGAACCAAAGTTTCATTCTATGATAAAATGGGTAAAAAAATAGGAGAACTTACTAATAAATATGAAGTAAGCTCTCATATATTAACTCCTTATGAAGGTTCTCTGTTTATACTAAGTGAAAAAGGAAATATTATAGAAAAACAAGAATTTAACTTAGGTTTTTCTTCAAAAATCACTCAATTTTATGAAACTGGTATAACCAAAAGTATTTCTAATTTTGACATTGATAATACTCTGAAAAAAATAACTTTTTATGACCGAAGAGGAAAAGAAAAATCTAATCTTACTTATGAGTATGGACAGCCTTTTACAGGTACTTACTATGACAACTTAGAAGAAAACGATTCTTTCATTTCATATAAAGACGGAAAAAAAATTGAAGTTAAAAACTATGATAAGAAAAAAATTCTTCGTTATACAAAAAAAATAACAGAAACCGACTCTTATTACTGTGAAGTTTTTAATGAACAAGGAATAAAACAATATTCATATGAACTCACTGATGATGGAGAATTTGCAACTTATCCTAAAAAAATGGAAATTACTCAATATGAAAATGGAAAAATAATCCATAAAGCTTCTGTTGATAATGGAATTTTAATAAAAGGTAGCATTTTATTGACAAAAGACATTGAAATTAGAAATAATTATAACTTAAAATCTGAAAATCTGATTGAAGCAAAAGAAGAATTTATTATTTCTAAAAGA
Organism: uncultured Capnocytophaga sp.; assembly: GCA_937919265.1. Taxonomy (GTDB): domain Bacteria; phylum Bacteroidota; class Bacteroidia; order Flavobacteriales; family Flavobacteriaceae; genus Capnocytophaga. The sequence continues at coordinate 6,732 of CALFOY010000270.1, forward strand.
TTGATTAATGGAGAAGTTATTAAAGAAGCTAAATTTTTCATAAAACATCCTAACATAAATGATTATTATGATGGTTATATGAATGATTTTACAATAACTGAAGAGTCTTTAACAGATTATTCTTATGATTATGCATATTAAAAAAAAGAGGTTTAAAAACCTCTTTTTTTTATTCTATTGTTTTAATAATTTTGTCGTTACGGTAACATTTTTTCCCTGTGAAATAAAAACTTTTTCAAGACAAAGTGTATCTCCTTTTATTGTATATTTTTCTTCATCTTCGTGTTTATTTTTATCTATACTTTTTATTGTATTCCCTGAGATAGTAAAGTTTTTTTCTGAAATTACTTCCTTACATTCTTTATTTTCAGGCATTTCATAAAAAGAATGTATTACTGCTTTTCCTTCATCTTGGAAAATAACTATTGATTTTTTCTTACAATCATCTATTGGAATTTCTTGCCCATCCATTGTAACCGAATCCAAACGCCAAGTACCTATAACAGAAGGTGTTTGGCTACAAGAACTTAATAAAATCGTTGCAAAAGCAATGCCTAATATTTTCTTCATACAGTATTATTTTAAATTTATTTTGTTAATTGATTAAAAAGATGTTCTAAATCTTGGTGTTTATGATTGATTTGAAGTATTTTCAAACCATTATTTAAAGCGAAATCAAAAACTTTAGAACGCATATCTTCCTGATTATCAAAAGTTAAAGTATAAAAACAATCGTAATTATTTTCAATTTCAATAATATTAGGAATACGTTTTAATAACTGATATTCCACCCGATAATCAAAAAGGACTTCTATAGTTTGTTCTTTATCTTGGAGCTCCTTCATTTTTTTATCTAAAATAATTTCTCCTTGATGAAGAATAATTACCCTATCACACATAGCCTGAATTTCTTGCATAATATGAGATGATAAAAGAATTATTTTTTCTTTACCCAAATCCTTTATAATTTGCCTTATCTCAATTATTTGATTTGGGTCAAGCCCCGTAGTAGGTTCATCTAGAATTAAAACATTAGGGTCGTGTAAAATAGCAGCAGCAAGCCCTACACGCTGTCTGTATCCCTTAGAAAGCTCCTCTATTCGTTTATTTGCGTGTGAAGTGAGACTTGTTTTCTGTATAACTTCTTCTATTTTTACTTTTTCTACCTTATAAATATCAGCTACAAATTGCAAATACTCACGAACATACATTTCTAAATACAATGGGTTATGTTCTGGCAAGTATCCTATATTTTTTTGAGCTTCAATAAGCTGACTATCAAGAGATAAACCATTAATTTTTATGGAGCCACTATCTGGTATTGTAGCTCCTGTAATCATTTTCATTGTTGTAGTTTTTCCTGCTCCATTCAAGCCTAAAAAACCTGTAATTTCACCTTTCTCTAAGGAAAAACTAATTCCTTTTATTACTTCTTGATGATGATATTTTTTTACTAAATTTTCAACAACAACCGACATATTTTTGTATTCAAAAAATCATTTTACTTTAATGGACAAAGATATAAAATATTTTTTTTATAGTTTTCATTTTATCATTTTTTTTCAAATTTAAATTCATTCCTTAAAAACAATAATTATAATACTATCAATATTTTATGAAAATTATAAATTCCCAATAAGTTAAATAAAGTTAAATTATTTGTTTTTATCTAAAAATCATTTTAATTTTGCGTGTCTCAAAGGGGTGCCGTGAAAAGCTGAGATTATACCCATAGAACTTAGACTGGTAATGCAGTCAAAGGAACGTAGTCATTATATATTAAGTTGGCTTGTTTTTGCTTTTGGGTAGCAAAAATGAGCTTTTTTTTATTAATACCAAATAATTACCTCTTTTATTTGTAATTTTTTTACAATGAAAAATGTATTTTTGTTTGGAGCAACCTGCCTTTCTACAATGGCTTTTGCTCAACAAAATGAGGCTGTTAAGGATACAACCTCACAAAAAGTCATCAAACTTGATGAAGTTTTAGTTTCTGTTGTTAGAGCTAAAGAAACTCTCCCCGTTACTTTCTCTAATATTTCCAAAGAGGAAATAAAAAAGAAAAATTTTGGACAACAGATACCTATTCTATTAAACACCTTGCCTAACGTCGTTACTTATTCTGAAGATGGGTCTGGGTTTGGGGCTAGCAATATGTATGTAAGAGGAGCTGACCTTGAACGAATTAATGTAACTATCAATGGTATTCCGTTTAATGATTCTGAATCACACGGAGTTTTCTGGTATAATCTTTCTGATTTTGCCTCATCTTCTGAAAATATTCAATTACAACGCGGGGTAGGTACTTCTACCAATGGTTCGAGTGCTTTTGGAGCAAGTTTTAATGTTCTTACAGAAGCTATTTCTGAAACTCCGTATGCTGAGATAAGCAATTTTTATGGTAGTTATAACACTCATAAACACTCTATTAAGTTATCTACAGGAAAAATTAATGACCGTTTCGAATTGGGAGGACGTTTTTCTGTAATTAAAACTGATGGATATAGAGAAAGAAGTAATGCTGATTTAAAATCTTATTTCTTACAAGGAGCTTATTCATACGGAAGCACCCTCATAAAAGGACTTATTTTTGGAGGAAAACAAATAGTAAATTTAGCAACCTATGGAACTAGCCCTGAAAAACTAAAAGAAAACAGACGTTACAATCCTTTAGGATACTATTCTATTGATGGAGTAGAGAAAATATATGAAAATCAAACCGATAACTATCAACAAGACCACGCTCAACTTCATTGGTCTGAACGATGGAACAACCATTGGACTACCAATTTAGCCTTTCACTATACCAAAGGTTATGGATACTGGGAATGGATTGACCCTTACAAAGTAAAATATACAAAATTGGGTTTACCTTCTATCGGAAATAATGCAAAAGGAAAAGAAAAAAAAGCATATGCAGCCGTTCGAGATGGATTAGATAACGATTTTTTTGGTACAACATTTTCTGCAAATTATAAAAAAGATAATATCGATTTCATTTTCGGAGGATTGGCAAATCATTACAAAGGTTATCATATCAAAAATTTACTTTGGACAGAAAAACCTTCAACTTATGAATATTTGAAAGAATACAGCAACGAAGGTCCAAATACAAAAAATGAAATTTCTGCTTTTGCTAAATTATCTTGGCAACTTTCTAAACAATGGAGTTTATTTGGAGATTTGCAATACAGAGGAGTAACTTACAAAGCTAATCGTTTCAATGTTGATGAAAAATTCAATTTCTTCAATCCTAAAGCTGGTGTTACTTATTTCTTAAATGAAAAAAATAATCTGTATCTCTCTTACGGACATTCTGAAAAAGAACCCAATAGAAGCGACTTTAAAAACTATACAGATATACTAAACAATGAAAATCCTAATGCACAAAAACCTGTTGCTGAAGAACTTAATGATTTTGAACTAGGTTACCGTTTTGCTTCTGATAAAGTAAAATTGAACGTAAACCTTTTCTATATGGCATACAAAAATCAATTAGCTCTTACAGGAAGACTAAGCCCAACAGGTTATGCCATCCGTGAAAACATAGATAAAAGCTATCGTACTGGTATTGAATTAGATGCGAAAATAAAAATTACTAACAAATGGACTTGGATGCCTAATTTTTCATTTAGTAAAAATAAAAATTTAGATTATTCTATAAAAGTTAAAAATTTAGGAAATACAAATATTTCTTATTCTCCTGAAATAGTTGCTAGTAATATCCTAACTTTTACCCCAATAGAAAAATTCCAAATAAGTCTCATTTCCAAGTATGTAGGAGAAAGATTTATGAGTAATGCCAATGAAGAAAATTCAAAATTAGAAGATTTTTTTGTGAATGATTTAAGTTTATCATATGAAATAAATCCTAAAAAAATATGTAAATCTGTTCTTTTCTCTGTAATAGGAAATAATATTTTCAACCGAAAATATATTTCTCACGGAACTTATGAATATGGGCAAGCTTATTTCCCTGCTGCTGAAGCAAATTTCTTAGCTGGTGTAACGCTTTCATTTTAAATATATTAATTTCATTGTAAAAGGCTATCTAAAAAGATAGCCTTTTTTTATTTTATAAAATATATTTTTTAGTTTTTCTTGTGAATAATCTAATTTTTCAATAATTCCCCTTATATCTCCTCTGTCTCTTATACACATCTGACGCTGCCGACG
>CALFOY010000271.1 GCA_937919265.1 uncultured Capnocytophaga sp.
TCTTAAATATAATAACAGTATTTATTTTTATTTCTCTTACAGGTTGTAACATTACAAAACGAGTACCTGAGGAGAGTCATTTATTACGTAAAAATACTATATTAGAAAACGGACAACTCACTAAAAATAAGGATGTTAAAGAATATCTCAGACAAGAGCCTAATGCTCGAACTTTAGGTATTCCTCTTAGTTTGCTTATCTATAATTTAGCAAATGAAAATTCTGAAAAAAATTATCATAAATGGTTGAAAAAACACCCTAAAATGAATAATTTTTTAGATGCTTTATTGTCAAAAAAGCAAGTTTATAGGCTTGGACAATCTTTCATTATTTCAGGAAAAGACAAAATGTTACAAAACATTGGGGAAGCCCCAGTAGTTTTGGACACTGCTTTAACCCGAAAATCTGCACAAATATTAAAGGCTTTTTACCAAAGTAATGGATATTTCAATGCTGAAAGCGAATATAAAATTTCATTAATTCCGAATAAAAAAAAGCAAGCAGAAGTAACGTATTCTATTTTAACAGGAAAACCGTATTTTATTGATTCTCTGTCTTATAAAATTTCTTCTCCTGAATTAGATTCTGTATATAAAGCGCATCTTAATGGACAAAAAATAAAAAAAGGACAACAATATGCTTTAACAAAACTTTCTGAGGAACGTAATAGGCTTAACACTATTTTCAGAAATCAGGGATTTTATAACTTCCAACAAAGTGCAATAACATTTGATGTCCTAAGAGATACAATTTCTCAAAATAAAGATACTCTTATTTCTGTCATTACAAAAATTGATAATTATACGGATAGAAGTGGCGAAACTAATAAAAAACGACCTTATGTTATTCATAAACTAAATCGCATTAATTTATATACTGATTATGATTTTTCAGGTAGAAATAATGTCTTTGATTCTATTGAGTATAAAGACCTTATGATTTATTATAAAGGAAAACAACGTTTTAGATTACAAACTCTTTATGACGCTATTGCTCTAAGAAAAAATGATATTTATAAAGATGACAATAGAAGCTCTACTTATAGGCAAATCAACAACTTACGTTCTTTTAAATATCCAAATATTCAATTTGTTTATTCAAAAAATGATAAAGATTTACGAAACTTAGATGCTAATATTTTTCTTTCTCCATTATCTAAATTTTCATTAGAAACTAATACGGAGCTTACACACTCAGGTATTCAAGCCTTTGGAATTGGGCTTAATAGTTCTTTCTTGTCAAGAAATATATTTAGAGGTTCAGAAACATTAGAGGTAATACCTGGTGTAACCTTAGGTTCTCAGAAGTTTTTAGCGGATTCCGATAGATTTTTTAATGTTTTTGAATACAGAGGTGATTTACGATTAACTATTCCAAGAATTTGGTTTTTTGGTAATATTGAAAATATTATTCCTTATTCTAAAACTCCACAAACTATCTTCCAAGCAGGAACTTCCATACAAAAAAATATAGGTTTGGATAGAGAAAAACTAAATGCTGTTATTCGATACTCTTGGAGTCCAAATATTACCAATCGTAGTATTTTTGAATTTATGGATATCGAATATATCCGAAATATGAACCCAAATAATTTCTTTGAAGTATATCAAACCTCTTATCAATATTTGAATGAAATTGCAAAAGCTCATAACTTGGGTTCATATTTTATGGATAATTTTGGAAATTTAAACAGAAATCCTGAAATAATATCACATTTTATGTATCAAGGAATTTTTAATTCTAATTTTTCATCTAGTGAAAAGCAAAGAATTATTAATGTACTTGAAAATTATAATCGATTAACAAAAAATAACCTTATTTTCGCTACTAGTTTTACTTATCTTTCTAACAATTCTATTAAATATTTTGAAGAAGATTATAAACAATTCCGTTTAAAACTAGAAACAGCCGGAAATATTCCCCAATTAGTTTCTACTTTAGCAAAAATGAATACAGACAGCAATGGACAAAGAGAATTCTTTGGAGTTACTTATGCTCAATATGCTAAAATAGAGTTGGAATATATCAAACATTGGCGAATGGGAAGAGATAAAGTATTGGCTTGGCGAGTATTTTCTGGTTGGGCTTTACCTTATGGAAATGGTAAAAATATTCCTTTTTCTAGAAGTTTTTTTGCAGGAGGTTCTAATGATAATAGAGGTTGGAAGGCTTATTCACTTGGACCAGGAAAAGGCTCTTCTTTATTAGAATTTAATGAAGCTAATTTCAAATTTACAACCAATTTAGAATATCGTTTCCCGATAGCGGGGGCGCTTAAAGGAGCTCTATTTGCTGATGCCGGAAATATATGGCATTTATTAGACGATACAACAAACTCTGATTGGAAACTTGATAAACTTGAAGATATACAAGATATTGCACTTGCTACGGGCTTGGGCGCAAGGTATGACTTTAACTATTTTGTTTTTCGTTTTGACTTCGGTTTAAAAACTTATAACCCTGCCGAAAACTATGGAAATCGTTGGAAAACAAACCTAAAATTTTCAGATTTTGTTATAAATCTTGGTATAAATTATCCTTTTTAAAAATTACATAAAAAAAACTTCATTAATTAAAATTAATGAAGTTTTTTTATTTTTACATATGTATAGGTCGTTTTGCTGTAGCATCAAGGCAGGCTTCTTTTATAGCCTCACTATATGTAGGGTGAGCGTGGCAAATACGAGCGATATCTTCTGCACTAGCACGATATTCCATAGCTACTACAGATTGTGCTATAAGGTCAGAAGCTCTTGCACCAAGTATATGAACCCCTAAAATTTCATCTGTGGTGGCATCAGCAAGAACTTTAACAAAACCATCTATTTCATTACTTGCTCGGGCTCTTCCTAAGGCTCTCATCGGGAATTGTCCAACCTTATAATTTTTACCTTCTGTTTTCAATTGTTCTTCTGTTTTCCCTACTGAAGCCACCTCAGGAGTAGTATATACAGCTCCAGGTATTAAATTATAGTTAATATGAGGTTTTTCTCCATTGAGAAACTCTGCTACATAAACTCCTTCTTCTTCCGCTTTATGAGCCAACATAGCTCCTCGGATAACATCGCCTATGGCATAAATATTTGAAATATTAGTTTGTAAATGCTCATTAACCTCTATTTGTCCTCGTTCATTTAGTTTTACACCTGCTTTTTCTAAGTTTAAGCCTTCAGTATAAGGTTTTCTACCTGTTGCAACAAGACAATAATCTCCTTCAAGTGCTATTTCTCCCTTAGAATTATCAGCTTTTACTAATACCTTATCTCCTACTCTACTAACCTCTTTTACTTTACTATCTGTATAGAAGTTAAATCCTTGTTTTTTCAGCACTTTGGTTAGTTCTTTTCCTATTGAACTATCCATTGTTGGTAAAATATTTTTAGCATACTCTACTACGGAAACTTTTGCTCCTAATCGTAAATAAACCTGACCTAGTTCCAACCCTATTACGCCACCACCAATAATGATAAGATGATTAGGTATTTCTTTAAGGCTTAATGCTTCTGTTGAAGTAATAATACGTTCTTTATCTATTTTTATAAAAGGCAATGAAGCAGGTTTAGAGCCCGTAGCTATGATAAAATTAGTAGCTGAAAGTGTTTGTTCTGTATCTGAATTTTTTATAATTATTTCGGTAGAGGAAGAAAAAGATGCTTTTCCGTGATAGACATCAATTTTATTTTTTTCCATCAGAAAATTAATTCCTTTTGTATTTTGTTCTACTACAGATTGTTTTCTTTCAACCATTTTTTGAAAATCTACTGAAATATCTCCAGAGATTCCTATCCCGTGTAAAGAAGCGTGTTTTTGGGCATCTTCAAATAGATGAGAAGAGTCTAATAAAGCCTTTGAAGGGATACAACCAACATTGAGACACGTTCCTCCAAGTGTCGCATATTTTTCTATAATAGCTGTTTTTTTGCCCAACTGAGCACAGCGAATTGCTGCTACATATCCACCAGGACCAGCACCAACAACAATAACATCGTAATTTTTCATTATTGTAATTTTTTTAATTTGTATAAATGCAAGATTACCGCAAATATACTATTTTTTTATAAAAGAATGTTATTTTTTATGTTTTTTTATGTTTTAGAAGCATTCTATTTCTTTACAATCAAAAGATAATATATCTATCTCAAAAGTAGAATGTTGAATATTTTTGTGAAATAGTTTATGCTTTAACTCTTTTTTCACTTTCATAAAATCTTCCAATGAAGTATCTTTCTTTAAAACCAAATGCGCTGTCATTGCATTTTGAGTACTACTTAATGCCCAAATATGTAAATGATGAACTGAAATAATATTTGGATTTTCAAGAAGTAAATTCAAAATTTCCTCTCTTGATATTTGCTGAGGAACTCCATCCAAAATCAGTTTTAAACTTTCTTTAAGAAGAGACCACGTTGAAAATAAAATCATAAAAGCTATTCCAAAACTTATTATCGGATCAATAATATTCCATCCTGTAAAAGAAATTATTATTCCTGATACAATCACTCCAAAAGATACCAAAGCATCTACCAATAAATGTAAAAAAGCCCCTTTTATGTTGATATCTTCTTTTTGCCCTTTGAAGAATAAAAAAGCTGAAAGTCCATTAATTAATATTCCTATAAAGGCAGTTACAATTATCATATTACCAGCCATTTGTGGCGGATTTGATAATCTTTCTATACTTTCTATTCCTATTTTTATTACAATAAAAGTTAATATAATAGCATTAATTAATGAAGCTAAAATAGAAGCCTTTTTGTAGCCATAAGTATATAAAAATGTAGCACTCTTCTGAGCCAATTTCATTCCTAAAAGAGAAATTATGAGAGTTGCTACATCGCTCAAATTATGGCTCGCATCAGAAATTAAAGCTAATGAATTTATACGAAATCCAATAATAAACTCAATAAGAGTATAAATCGCATTTGCTCCTATACCAATATAAAAAGCTCTATTAATTGCCTGTAAATCAATTGCAGAATGATGATGGTGATGATGGTCGTGTTCCATTTTAATATTATTTTATAGTTTATACAAAATTACATTTTTTTATTAAATTATTTTTATTTTTTATCAATAAAAAAACCTCTAACATAATTTGTTAGAGGTTTTATTAATAACAAATAATAAAACTATGAACCACAATTAATAAATAACAGAGGTGTACCATCTTCTTCATACCCTTCTATATCAAATCCTTCAAAGAAGATATGGTCTCCTAAATCTTTATTAGCCAATGTATTATGAATAAGCCATAACAATTCCAAAGCTCCAAAAGAAGAAGAATCTCCTGAATGAAGTTCAGCTACAATTATCGCTTGATAAAAACCATCTTCATCTGGCGAATCATTGAAAATATTTTCGTTAGCCAAGATTTCAAAATCATACAAATCTTTACGACTCTTTATCCAGGCTTCATACATTATTTTTATTCTTCCTGTTCTGAAAATCGTTGCAAATGGATTGAAATCTGTTAAATCATTTTCAATTTCTTGGTTATATTGTTTAACTTTTTCCCAAAATATCATTAACCCTGGGAAATGTTCTTGTGTAAATGCCCAATATACTCTATCCAAAAGCCCTGTATTCTGTATAGGTTCAAAGGTAGAACATACATTTTTACGATGAATATCAATTACTGGAGGATATGGAATATTATTTTCTGTAAATAGCTCTAGCAAAGCTCCACTATCATTTTCCAATTTATATAACATTTCTTGCTCATAAATTGGAACCAATGTATAGAATTGTACTTTTTTACCAGTAGGTAATATTACTTCTGCATCTTTATCTTCGGCTTTATCATCTGCAGAAATAAGCAACATACAAGTAAAATTAGTTCCTTCTAAAGGCTCTCCCGTAGGTACTGTATGCCCCCAAGCCAAAAATGTATTTTGTTCTATAGGCAAACGAGAAAGTATCTTTAACCAACGAATAGGCCAATAATCCTTTTCATCCTCACTCTTTATATTCCAAGTAGGCGGAAGATAAATTACCAATTCTGCATTAGGAGTTCCTTCAAATCCCTCTGGTATATTCATATCATAAGCCCCCATTCCTCCTGTTACCAAAGTATAGTAATTTTGCTCTTTTGTAGGCTCAATTACATAAACATCACAGTGAATATCTGGTGAAACTAATTCGTGTAAAACATTTTCAAATTTACCAAAATTAGTAGTTATATAATCTTCTAATGCTGTTCTTTCATCTTCTTCATAATAAGAGGGTTCAAATTCATTATTTGATAGAAATTCAAGCACATCTTTTTCTTCGGAATAAACGATTTGTCCTTCTTCTATTCTATTGAAAGTTCCTGATAACCACTCAAAAAGTCCTGAGAATACATAAGTTATCATATAATCTTCCAATTTTTTAGAAGGGGTAATGGCTATAAGTTGCCCATACAATCCATCTTGCTCATCATTATCAAAATCAAAACATAAATAACTATTTTGTTCCCCCTCTATTTCTTGAACCATAAAAGGTATCCATTTAGGATTAAATAGTTGATTTTTTATATACCCTTCTTCTTGAAAATCATCTTCAGTAATTTGGACTTTTTGCCAATTTTCTCCAAAATTTTCTTTAACAAAATCTAGTATTTTTTGTTGATGTATTTCTATTTCATCAAGACTTACAAAACGTTGGCTAGCACCAAAAAAAGGTTTATTGTCAGTTTGTCCATCAAAAGTTCTATGCAATTGCTTAAAACTTTCTGGAAGAGTAAATCCTAAACGTTTTTCAAATGCTTCTATTTTTTGTTCTGAAGCAGGATTACCTAAACGGTCTAACATTTTAGGGGCTTTTTCCTCTAAAATTCTAATAAAATCCTCTAAAATATATTCTACCTGCCCTATCCCTCCATCTATCACTTCTTGTGGTGAAATACCTTTCTTTTCTGCTATTGCAATGTAGTGTAATAATTCTTGTGAACCACTAAGGGAACTCGATTTTTCAAGATATTTTTTTGCTTCTTCTATGTTATTAAGATAAAAATAAGAATATCCTATACGATAATTCCAACTTTCTGTATCTCCTATTTCTTCTTCAAGATATTTGAAAACCTCAACAGCCTTACGTAAATATTCTTGATTTTTTTCAGAAGAATCAAGCCAATACAAATTATTATAAGCTCTTCCTAATTCACTAAGAACAGCTGTTGTTTTCTGTTGATGAGGTAATTTTTCTATAAATTCAACAATTGCTTGAATGTGGTCATCCTCATTCCATTTGTCTATTTTAGCTAATATTTGTTGTTCTGTCATTATTATTTGTTTTTGAAAGTAATTTCTAGGAAAGAATTTTATACTAAAGAAGAAGTTAAGTAAAGTGTATAAAATAAAAAAAGGCAAGCTACCTACATCGCACCGCTACAACCTTATACCTTTGCTGCGTTCCCACC
>CALFOY010000272.1 GCA_937919265.1 uncultured Capnocytophaga sp.
CAGAGCACCTGCCTTACAAGCAGGGGGTCACTGGTTCGAATCCAGTAGGGCCCACAGAAAACACTTACATTTTGTGTAAGTGTTTTTTTTATTATAATAATTAATCGATTATTGACTATGAAAGTCTTTTTATTATTATTTACTTTTTTGGGATATTAATATGAATTCCAAGCAACAAACTTTGTTTTCAATAAAAAAATTGATCATACCACTGATATAAAATAAAAAAAAATAGTCAAAGATACTATTATAAACAAATAATGAAAAAAAATATCAAACTTATGGTACCGCAGTGGATAGAATACCCTGCCCTTTCTGAGTTTTCTATGGGCTGGCGTATGGGCGCTGGCGAAGATTATAAATGTGATTTTTGGAATTGGTATGAAACTCTCTCACCTGAACAGCAACGAGAGTACCAAACGCTTTTCCCTTATCCTTGCTTCTGGCATTATAACAACTGGGCAGTGAATGATTTGGAAATAGAAGACAGGCTGGATAATGAAGAAGACTATTACTACGAGGGTGTTCCGCTTTGGCAACCCAAAGGCGCTTATAAGTACTCCAAAAAAACTTTTATCAATTCACCAAAGAAACTCAAATTCGTCTTCTTTTGGAAACCCAATGCGAATGCCGTAGATGAGTCTTGTTTAGGACAGTGGCAGCCCTCGCCTTTTTATGTAGATGGTGATAAATATTCCTGTACGGAGCAGTATATGATGGCAGAAAAGGCGCGTTTGTTTGGCGATGAAGAGGTGAGGGAAGAAATAATGAACACTTCTGACCCAAAACTGATGAAAGCCTTGGGCAGGAAAGTAGGCAACTTTGATCCTCAGGTGTGGGACAAAGCCAAATACAGCATCGTGCTGAATGGGAATTACTACAAATTCACTCAAAATAAGGAAATGATGGACTTCTTGCTCTCTACAGGCGATAAAATATTAGTAGAAGCCAGCCCGATGGATGCTATTTGGGGGATAGGCTTTGGCAAAGAGAATGAGAAAGCGAAAAATGTAGCTATGTGGCGGGGTCAAAACCTTTTGGGTTTTGCGCTAATGGAAGTGAGAGATGAGATTAGAAAACTTTATAAAAATGTACATCTTTTAAAATAATGAAAAAGAATTTCGTTCTTAAAAAATATTAAATAAAAAAATGAAAGAATTACTTACACCAGAGGCGCTACTAACTAATTTCAAAGATGCGCGAACTCTTACTCGCAAAGTTATTGAGGCTTTTCCAGAGAAGGAATTTTTTGAGTTTAACATTGCTAATCTACGGCCTTTTTCAGGGATGGTAGAGGAGTTCCTAAGAGTTATGGATTATCTTTTTAAAGAGAGATTTCAAGAGAGACATACGCTTTTCTTGGAAGGCAATTTTCCTACTACCAAAGCTGAAGTATTGGTTTTATGGGACAGAGCAACAGAAATTCTCGATCGTGAATGGAAAGAAGTAGGAGATTTTACCCAACCCCTAACTATCTATCAAATGACCTTTAGCTTTACTCAATGGATATTATACTTTATTGAAAATGAAAGTCATCATAGGGGACAGGGTTACACCTACCTTAGAACCTTGCAAATAGACCCTCCTTACTTCTGGGGAAGAGAAAGTTTCAATAATCATTAATATATAATAATGAATACAGACAACATTATAAAAGAAATTTTGGCAAAGATAGAAGATGTCTTTGATGGATTTGACCTGCCCAAAACTCCCTATGGAAGAAATGAACTTTGGGAAGGCATCGCCGATTATCTAAAAATCAAACAATCAAGAAATAAAATAGAGTTTTATACCAGTGATTACGAATATACATCGGAATATACCACCATCATCGCAGGATTTCACGAAATCCCTCAGGAAACCGTGGAAAACACCATTATTCCTGCTTTGGAAGAACAGCTTACCCAAATGTTCTTTAATCCTGATTTTTATTATCGTTTTGAATACAAACTTACCTTAGTGTTTGAATTTCAGTTTGGGCTAGGACGCCACATTCAAAAAAAACTGCACCTAGAAAACCCAAAGCGCAAAGCCGAACTCAAAGAGCGATTAGATGCCTATGTTCAAAAAGTTATCTATGACCAAACGGCAAAAATGAAAGAAAAAGAAATCCATAGTTTCTTTGACAAACTCTTTGATTTTGAACTCAATGGTTATAGCGAAGACAAGGTTATTGAAATCTTGGAAAAAGGCTTTTCACTCATAGACCCTAAATGGAAAAAGACAATGGAAGAATATCGGTTTGGGTTGCACTACCACACCAATGAGTGGAAAGAAGCTGTCTTTATGCCTTTGTATTATAATGTTAAAGGAGAAGATTGGTCAAAAGAATATACGCTCAAAAAAGATTTGGAGGTGAAAAATATAGACCAAGCCAAACTAAACCTATTTGTACAACAAGCCCTTTGGAACATTAAACACCAACGATACAGCTGGGATGTGAGGTTTGCTTGTGAGGATTTGGAGCGTGCAGCCAAGGAATTAGGCTCTGAAAAAGCGGCTATGTATCTCAAAAAAGGCACAGGAAACCTGCCTGAAAACATCATTCACTACAAGGATAATGATATAGAATGCGATGCCAATGATGTTTTTGCTACAATCAATGTGAAAATCAAGCAAGAATCTGCCACAGCTTACGATAAAGCGCTGGATTTCATCATCGCTCTTTTGAATACTGACTTCCCGAAAAGTTATCAAATTAAACTCAGTTCCAAAGCACCTAAGCAGTTTTTGGATATCAAAGGTATTGCTAAATCATCTACTCATCGTTTCTTTGCACAAGCGCTCCAATACGAAGAATTACACTCTAAACTCGTAACTTATGCTGAGGTGGCTATGAAAGAATTTCAGTGGTATAACGATGTAGAAGAAGGCGAAAAAAGCTGTATGCCTGGCAGTTATGTAGTCTTTGGTTTGGGTTTGATAGGTGAAGAATATTTTCCTTTGGTAAGTAAGTATTTTGAGCTATTGGATGATGAGCATCAGATGGTGCATAAATACTTCGTAAGCGCCCTGATTGACCGTTATGGAGTGAATGAAAATTCCTTACCACTTATCTGTCAAGGGATTACCTCCGCTCAGTTTGATATGGTATTCAAGAATTTAGCAAAAGAAATGGAAAATCCAGAAAAGAAACAACTTTTAGTCAATTTTCTCAAAGAAAAAGAAGCATTTTTTGCTTCTAAAGAGGAAGCCTACAACTTTTATAAATTCTACGAAGAACAGATTTACTATGCTATCTATGGCAAACAGTGGAAGAAAAAGATATAATTTTTTCTTTCATTGCCTATAAATTTTACTCTATAAGGTTTTTATTTTTGATTTAACCACTTTTTGTATGCTTCTCTGAGCGCTTGTGCCTGCGACCTGTGAGGGCTTAGTGTACTCATATCATCATAATACTGAAAGGAGATAGCCTTACTTACCTTAGGAAGCGCTGTCTCTATGGAAAGTTGTTGTTTTACTCTATCAAAGGTTGCTGGCGTAAAAGGATACT
>CALFOY010000273.1 GCA_937919265.1 uncultured Capnocytophaga sp.
CAGTGTATTAACACTTCAATCTCCTAAAAAAGGGACTTTTATTTATAACAAAAATTTAAAATACAATAAAAATACTCCTCAGAAGGGCATTCTTGGGGTATGGAGACTTGTTTCAATAACAGAGCAAGATAATTATCAAGTAGAAATATCCAATTGTAGCCGAAAGTCTTCGCTTACTTTCGATGAAAATAATAAAGTAATAAGAGTTAATTATTCAAAAGGTGAAAAAGATTGTCCTTTTACTACTGAAAATAAAACGTATACAATTTCAGAAAAACAAATTATTTTCAATAGTGAAGGCAAACCAGAAGTTTACCAATACACACTCACAGATGATATTTTAGTACTTACTTCCTCAACCCAAGAAACAATAACTTATAAGAAAAATTTGGACTACAACCCAGCAAAAGAGTTGGTTGGTACTTGGTATATTCATCATTTGAAATATGATTATTATGATGATTTTCAAACACTTTCTACCTATAATGGTTGCAGAGGGAAAGAAAAAGTAATTTTTACAGAAAAAGATATTACAATTTATCAATATGCAATAACTGGCATAGAATGTAAAGAAATTATTTATAAAGGTACTTATGAAATTTCTCCTAATTTAACAACAATTAATGTTATCTCTCAAAAAGATGGTACAAAAGCATCAAGAGAATTTGGTTTATCAGAAGGAACTTTAATTTTCTTTGGGCTAGAAAATGGAGGAAGGCTTGAAGAAAAATTTTACAGAAAGGAACAAAAATATAAACAAGAAAAATATTAAAAATAAAATGTTTAAAATTCATTTATTATTCTTTTTCTTATTTAGTTTGAGTACTTTACACGCTCAAAACTATTGGAAAAGAGATGCGCAAACTCTCAGAACAGTTACAGATAATGATGATAAATATCTTTATTACTCACTCGATAAAAAGGCTTTTAACGCCTCTTTACATAATAGAACATCAAGAAGTGTAAGTGATAAAAAAATTGTTCAAATACCTAATGCAGATGGGAAAATAGAATCTTTTGAAGTAACAAAAACAAAAATTCTTTCAGAGCAATTAGCTCAAGAGTACCCAGAAATAGAAACATACTCAGGGGTATCTGTGTCTAACCCTGCTAAGTCTGTGAATTTCACTTGGTCTCCTTCTGGTTTATCTGTTATTTTTGAAGAAAATATGAAATATACTTTTATGCAACCTACAAGCCTCAATGGTACGAAGCATAAAGTATACCATCGTAATAATGATATAGAAAAAATGGAATTTCGTTGTAGTACGCAAGAAAACCATTTAGCTATGCGTTCTACAATGGAAAGAAGTACACAACGTAATGTTTTCCAAACGCAATCAGTGCTTCGAACAATTCGTATTGCTATTGTAACAACAAGTGATTTTACTGAGCGTTTTGGAGGAAAAGAAAGCACTCTGGCACAGGTTGTTTCAACAATACAACGAGCCAACCAAGTTTATAGAGCTCAAATGTCTATTCAGTTTGAATTAGTTTCTGGTAAAGAACTTATTTTAGATAATAAAAAAACAGACCCTTTCCGAAGAAATATTAATATGAATTGGAATGGAACTATTTTACAAAATTATCTTGATAGTAATTTTGGTTCGGATAAATATGATGTAGGGCATTTGTTTCATCACTCGGCGCAAGCCAATGGTAATGCGGGTTGTATAGGTTGTATTTGTGATAATAAAAACAAAGGTAGAGCTTTCTCTGCTGGTAATATCAAGGAAAATATGGATATGGATTCGTTCGATATTGATTTCTTTTGCCACGAGTTAGGGCATCAAATGGGGGCAAACCATACACATAATTTACAAGACGAAGGCTCTGGCGTACAAATAGAACCTGGTAGTGGTTCAACCATTATGGGATATGCAGGTATTACAAGAGCAAATGATGTGCAATCTCGCACAGATCCTTATTTCAATCATATTAGTGTTAAGCAAATAATAGCACATATATCTGCTCAATCTTGTCCAAAAACAGAAACACTAACTAATACTCCTCCTCAAATTGATGAGTTGAAAAAGTATATCATTCCTCGTGGTACAGCTTACGTACTCAAAGGCTTAGCAACAGACCCTGAAGGAGATGAACTTTATTATACTTGGGAGCAAGAAGATGATTCAGGGGCAATTACTTATGATAGATTTTCTTCAAGTGTGCAAGAAGGACCTATGGCACGCTCTTTACCTCCTTCAAAATCTACAGAACGTTACATTCCTCGTATGTCTCAAATCCTAAAAGGAAAATTAACCGAAAGAATGCCAAATAGAACAAGTGCTTGGGAAACAGTTTCTAATATAAAGCGAAAACTTACTTGGGCTTTTGTGGCAATGGATAAGAAAATAGGAAATAAAGCAGATAAACAAACTGACCATAATACAGGAAATACAAGCTATGCTAATACTGAAATTAATGTCATAACCGATGCAGGACCTTTTAGTGTTACTTCTCAAAATGAAAAATCTTATTGGTTCGTAAATAAACCCCAGACCATAAAATGGGATGTAGCCAATACAGATAAAGGAGCTATAAATGCTCAAAAAGTAACCATATACTTTTCAAAAAATAATGGAGAAGATTTTTCTACTATTTTAGCGCAAAGTATCCCTAATAATGGAACTTATATTTTTACTCCTTCTTCTGATTATATTACAGAAAAAGGTCGGTTTATGATAAAAGCTGATGATAATATTTTCTTAGCTGTCAATATGGGCGAAATTATCGTAAAAGAAGATGAAGACTCGGACGGAGATGGTATAATGGATAGTAAAGATAATTGTATGTTTCAAGCTAATCCAGACCAAGCTGATTTTGATAACGACGGTATCGGAGACCTTTGTGATGATGATATAGATGGAGATAAAGTGAAAAATGAATACGATAATTGTCCTTATATATCTAATTCAGACCAAAAAGATACCGACGGAGACGGGAAAGGCGATGTCTGTGATGATGATATAGACGGAGATGGATTCCTAAACGAGCAGGATAATTGTCCTTACAAAGCCAATCCAGACCAAAAAGATACCGATGGTGATGGAATAGGGGATATTTGTAGCGGAGATATGGATAATGATAAAGTTATAGATGAAAAAGATAATTGCCCTGAGATCTATAATCCAGATCAAAAAGATACCGATGGAGACGGGAAAGGAGACACCTGTGATGAAGATATTGATAATGACGGAGTATTAAATACATATGATAATTGTCCTTATATTTCGAATTCAGACCAAAAAGATACCGACGGAGACGGTAAAGGTGATGTCTGCGATGAAGATATTGACAACGATGGCATACTCAATGAACAAGATAACTGTCCTTATGTTCCTAACATTGACCAAAAAGATACCGATGGCGATGGAATAGGGGATATTTGTGATGACGATTTAGATGGTGATGGAATAATTAATGCCAAAGATAATTGTCCAAATACTTATAATCCAGACCAAAAAGATACCGATAAAGACGGAATAGGCGATGTTTGTGACCAAGACAAAGACGGAGATGGCATAACAAATGAAGAAGATGATGAGTTTGACACTGTTCTTATTCCAAATGCTTTTTCTCCAAACGGAGATGGTATCAATGATACATTCTTTATCCATAGAGTGTTGTTATATCCTAAAAATACCTTACAGATTTTTTCTCGTGAAGGAAAACTTGTCTATGAAGCTCACGGATACAAAAACCAATGGAAAGGGATAGGTAGAGATGGACAAAAAGTTCCACAAGGTTTCTATAATTATAAGTTCATTAACAACAAAACCAAAGAAATAAAAGAAGGTTGGCTTTATATCAATTATTAAAATGAAAAAAACATATAAATTTTTATTTTTATTAGTAGGAATATTTTCTGCAACTCTATTACAGGCTCAGACTAATAGTTATATTTTTTATAATGAACAACAAAATATTGTTAATCCTGCAGCTGTTGGTACAGAAACAGGGCATAGTGTGTTGTTAAATCTTCGTAGTCAATGGTTTCAGGGGGCTTCTTCCTCTGATAATCCACAGATACAAACCCTAAATACTACTCACCGAATTACAGATAGGATAGGCTTAGGAGTATCTATTGTAAATGATAAAATATTTGTTCAAACTGAAAACTCTTTCTTCGCAGATTTTTCCTATTCACTGCCTATTACAGAGGAAAACAATCTTTATTTAGGGCTTAAAGCAGGAGGAAATCTTTATAGGCTTGAAGCTACTCGCTTTAAAACTTATAACCAAGCTTATGACCCTTATTTACAAAATATTTCAGGGAAGTTCCAGCCAAATATTGGGGCAGGAGCCTATTATAAAACGCCTAAGTTTTATGCAGGCTTATCCATTCCTAATCTTTTAGCTTCTGATAAAACAAAAGTTAATAATGAAGTAATTACTTCCGTTTCTGAACAGATGGTCTTTTATGCAATGGGAGGATATTATTTCTCTATAAATCAAGATTTTACGATTCTTCCAAGATTTCAAATGTATCTATCCAAGAATACTCAATATCAGCTTGATGCTACTGCTTCTGTTTTATATACTGATTTCATAGAAGCAGGCGTTACTTACAGAACTACACAGGCTATCAACGGTTATGTTCTTTTTAGAATTCCAAGTTATTACTTATCTGTTGGTTATGGATTTGAGTCTTATTTACAGCCCAAAGTAACTTCTAGTCTTCGGAATGTACACGAGTTTATGGTAGTTTTGCATTGGTAAAAATCATTTTCATGAAATTTTTTTCAAATCCTTTAATCATTTAGGTTAAAGGATTTTTATATTATTTTCCTTAAAATAGAGACAATTATTTCTTTTTTTCTTTCTCTATTAATTTATAATTGTAGTAAAAAAAATCTATTTTTTATTGTATATATAAATATTTTTGTATATTTGCTCCGTTTTTATAGGAATAATAGTTAATAAAAGTTAAAAAAATAGAATTAATAGTCATTTTATGAAAAGAAAAATTTTTACAAGTCTTTTTGCTATTGCATTGGGTTACAATGTATCAGCACAGGTTAAGGATATTAGTTTTGCTATTGCTCCCACAGCAGAATATGTGTGGTGGAATAAAAAATCAGCGATTGAAAATGGTTTTATGGCTGGTGGATATGTAGGTTTTGGTTTCGGTAGAAACTTAGAATTACTGGGTTCATATAGCCAATCATTAGGTTTGAAATCAACTATTGATGGTTTGTCGGCACCAGATAACATAAAGAATGCATTTGTCTCTACAGATGTAGATGTGCGTCGTTGGGGAGGGGAACTTAAAGGGAATATACCTATGGCTTACTCTTTTCAGCCTTATGTTACCTTAGGTTCAGGGATTCAAACGATAAAAGCAAATGAAGTAGGACAAGATGCGGTTTATTTTACATTTGGTTTAGGAGCTAAATTCAATTTGGCAAGACGACTTACCCTTAATGTACAAGCAAAAGGTTCTCGTTTTAACTTAGATGCTTCTAATATTCTTCATAAAACTTCAGAGCCTACAACAAGTACTTACAATCAGTGGGTTACAAATAATGTTTCTGATGAAAATATGTTCAATTGGTCTGTTGGGGCTGGCTTACAATTGTATTTGGGAGGGCGTAATCCTAACGAACTTACTGAGCTAGACCATTCTTATACAAATCTTAAAAGCTTCAAATTTGTCGTAGCTCCATCACTTGGATATATTAATTTTGATAACGATAATAACTTCCGTGATGCTTATTTAGCAGGTGCTTCAATAGGTTTTGACTTTACAGAGTATATAGGAATAAGAGGGTTCTATTATCAAGCAATGAATGATGAAAAAATATCTTCAAGCTTTGACAAACTTTCATTGTATGGAGCAGATTTCTCAGCTCGTCTTAATGTTTCTAACGGAGTAGTTCCTTACATTACCGTTGGGGGAGGATATCTTAAGGCTGGTAATGGTTACCAAGGAAAAGTGGCTACTGTTGAGAATGAATCTGGTATTTTTGCAAAAGGAGGCGTTGGTTTAGCGATTCCTCTAGGCAAGCATTTAGAGTTGTTCGGTGCAGCTAATCTGTTATATACAACAAATAATGAAAATGCAGCTAATGCTTTAAAATCTCCAGATAAGTTACAAACCAATATCCTCTACAATGCAGGGATTCGTATTAAGTTTGCAAAAGAAAACGAAAAGTATACTTACCAAGACCTAGTTAGCCAACTTCACACTCCAGAAACTAATAATGTAACTGAGCAAACAAAGGTTCAAACTCCTACAAAAGTAGCTCCAGTATCTCAAAAACAAAAAGATATAGACTATTATAATGCTCAAATTGCAGCTGTTGAGAAACAAATACAGCTTGCTTACCGTCAAAATGATATAAATAACGCTTCTTTATTACTAAAAGAGAAGAAAAAATGGGAAGATTTGCGTAATAATTATGTAGCTGAGAATGTTACTTATTCTACTGAAAATCAAGTGCGTTTAGTGAGAATGACACCTGAACAATTGCAAACATTAATTACTGAAGTAGTTAATAAAATTGAAGAAGGTGAAGGGAAAACTCCAGACCAACGTATTGACAGGCTTGAAAAATTGTTGTTAGAAATTAATAATAACGATAAAACAATAGAAGAACAACAAAAAATTAATCAATCTATCCTTGAAGCTATCAAAAATTTAGAGGAAAAGACTGAAAAAACAAATATTGTTGTCCCTACAGTACAAAAAGCAACTACAACAACAAATAAACGTAAATAAAAAAGCCCAAAAATATGAATAATATCATAAAAAAAGGGATTATATTCATATTAGCATTTGTTCCAACTCTTATTTGCGCTCAAAATAAGCTATATAACCAACAAACAGAGATTGTTTTGTCTGAAGATGAACTACAATTACTCTTGCAGAAAGTGGCAGAAGCTAAATTGAGAAAAATAAGAACAGAAAAACTCGCTAATTTGTATAAATCTCAACAAAAAAAGGCTATTTCGGATATATATAAGTCTAATGAAGTGAAAAACTTTTACTATTTAGCTCAAGATACAGACTCAACACATACAGACGTAGAGCAACTAAATAGAAAAATGGATATTCTATTGGCTTATATGATGAAAAAAGATAGTGTTTCGGTTATTCATCTAACAGATACGGTAAAGTATATAGCTAATAACACTCCTAATAAGGATATTTTGTTGCAAAAGCAGTTAAATGCGATGTCTAAATCAATAAATGATTTAAGTAATCAGCAAAAACTATTAGCAGCAGCCATTGTTCCCTTGGCTACATTGAATAATAAGGATAAACTTAACAAAATGCAACAGAGTATAGACTCTATTTTGTTAGTTTCTAAGAAGCAAGCAGACCATAATAATGTACAAAGCCATACAGAAACTGTAATTCCAGTACAAAGTGTAAGAGTACCTGAGTATAATAATGGTAATATGGTTATTTCTGAAGAAAGAAGACGTACATTAGAAGATTTATTAGCCAAATATGGACATAAAAAGACGCCTATTTACTTTGCAAATAATTCATATAACCCATTGCCTCACGATACAGTAGCTATTGACCAAATAGTAACAATGCTTCGTGAAAATCCAGAGTTATCCATTCTATTAGAAGGGTATGCAAGTAATGTGGGGTCATCAGAATACAATAACCAATTGTCAATGAGGCGTTCAGAGAGTGTGGCTCGATTACTTCAAAAGCAAGGAATAGCATTACAACGAATACTTACCGCTTTTAGAGGAATAGACGATTCGGTAGATATAGAAAAAGCTCGAAGAGTAGATATATCCGTTATAATACGATAATTAAAAAAGGATTGAATATCATATTCAATCCTTTTTTTCATAGAAAAGCATTTATTAATTGATTTTATAGAGAAAATAGAAATTTTATTCTAGCTTAAATCATACTAAAAAATAAAAATTTACATTGGTAAATGAATTACTTTTTTCGTTTCAAAAAAATCTTCTTGAAAATAATCAGACAAATGATACTCTGTAATGTTTGTAAAGGGCTTTAATTCTTCTGATAAATCTCCTCCTTTCAGATATAAGATGCCATTTTGAAGTTGATGTTCTGATTTTTTCTTTATTTTTCCTTTTACCCAGTTTACAAACTCTGGCATTTGTGTTACTGCACGGCTAACAATAAAATCAAACTGTGAAGATATGGTTTCTGCACGGCGTTGTTCTGCTTTTATGTTTGTTAAACCTATTTCTTTTGCTATTTCTTGTACTACTTTTATCTTTTTTCCTATGGAATCCACCAAATAGAACTGAGATTCAGGGAATAGTATAGCCAAAGGCACCCCTGGGAAGCCTCCTCCTGTGCCTACATCAAGTATTTTGGAATTAGGAAGAAAGATTTGTACTTTGGCAATGCCTAATGAATGTAAAAAATGCCTTATTTCAATCTGTTCTATATCTTTTCTTGAAATAACATTTATTTTTTCATTCCATTCTTTGTATAAAGTCATTGCTTTAAGAAATTGTTCTCTCTGAGTAGAAGAAATTTCAGGAAAATAATGTAAAATAGTATCCATTTTATTGTATAATTATTAAAAAATACTTTGGTAAAGCAATGAAACCTTACCAAAGTATAAAAAATATAAAAAAGTATTCTGTTTTATATTAAAAATTTAATTCTTTTAGAAGTTTTATTTGTTCTTTTAAAGAATTTGAATTCGGTTTTTGTTTATAAAGCTTCTCTTTTATTGAAATTCCTTCTTGAATCATTTCTTTAAATGCTTCTTTATTCTCTGGTTTTACAAAATATTCATTAATTTGCTCAAAAACAGGAATTGCTTTCTGTACTAACTTGGTATTGTCTGTTTCCATTAACCAAATATATCCTTTTCTTAGGAAATCTTTTTCATTTTGGTTTTGCATAAATGGATAAAAAGTAACAAATTGTACAATGGTTTCCAGATATTTCTCATTTTTTGTATGTATAATATATGGTAAAAAGAGAGAAATCTGGTCGAAATTCAGTTGATTAAGGTCTATTTTATCAATATAATCAGTAACTTTACTAGGATCGTATGCAAGAAGCCCTATTGTAGACGCTATTTTAACAGAATTAGACCCAGAATTCATTCCTTTTTCAAAAATAGGTTTATATTTAGGGTCAATAAGGTAAGAAAGTAAAGTAGTTGCTGCACCTCGAACCAAATTTTCAGGGTCAGATGAAGCAAGTTTTTCTACGATAGGTAAGCAGACTTCTAAACTTTCTTGGTCTAAATTTTCAAGAGCTTTTACTCTTAGTCTGAAAAAAGGATCATTCAGCGCAAGTTTTAGAATGTCAATATTTTTCTGTTTTATGGCATAGCTAATAGCTTGGTTTCTACTTTTGAAGTCTTTTGCATTTTTATATTGGAAAAGATATTCATCAGCATTTTTATATTCGTTTTCATCAGCAAGTAATACACCTCTTGGGTCAATATTTACTAAGTTATATTTCGTTTCTAAAGGGAAAAGAAATGTATTTTCTGTTTTAGCATCTACCCAAACACGTTTTCTTTGGTATTTTCCTGCTGAATAAAGGTCAATTTCGAGAGGAAATTGGAATTGTAAAGAATCACTTTGTATTATTTTTACAATAGCTTGTTTTTTAGTAGTGTCATAGCTTACTTTTGGAGTCATAACAATATGTCCATAGTTATAATACCATTGGTTGAAGAACCAATTTAGGTCTTTTCCGCTAATTTTTTCTAATGCGATGCGTATTTTATGAGCTTCACCAGTTCCAAATTCATTTTCTTTTAGGTATAATGAAATCCCTTGGAAAAAGGCTTCATCTCCTAAATAATCACGAAGCATATGTAAGATAGCTCCTCCTTTGTTATAAGAAACTCTGTCAAACATTTCTTCACGGTCATTATAGTTGAAGCGAACTAAGTGTTTTCTGAAAGAATTACTATGTTTATACTCTCCTACATCTTGTGAAAGATGATAATCACCGGCATCTTGTCCATATTTATGCCAGAACCATAATGCTTCTGAATAGTTAGCAAAAGATTCATTTACGGTAAGGTTTGCCCAACTCTCAGCAGTAACCAAATCTCCAAACCAATGATGGAAAAGTTCGTGAGCAATAACGGATTCCCAAGTATTTTCATCTGCAAGTTGTTCAGCGGTTTGTTGTGCATTTTCTCCGTGTATTACAGCGGTAGTATTTTCCATAGCACCACTTACGTAGTTTCTTGCTGTGATTTGAGCATATTTTTGCCACGGATAGTCGTAGTTTAATAGTTTAGAGAAATATTCCATCATTTCTGAGGTTTTCCCAAAAATTTGTTTTGCTACATTTGCATATTCTTTTTCTACATAATAGTCAATAGGTACTTTTCCTCTCCAAGGAGTGTCTTTTATCATAGAATATTCTCCTGCGCCAAGAAAGAAAAGGTATGGTGCGTGTTTTTTATCCATTACCCAATAGTCGGTTCTTTGTCCTGATTTTTCTTTTTGTGAAGATTTTAGAACTCCATTGGATAATGTTACAAAGTGTTCTGGTACAGTGATATATATTTCTTGTGTGGTTTTTTGATTGGGTTTATCAATAGTTGGAAACCAGCACGAAGAAGATTCTGTTTCGCCTTGAGTCCATATTTGTGTAGGAACATTAGGCTCTTCTCCCATTGGATTTACAAAATACAATCCTTTGGCATCAGAGATGGCTTTGCTTCCTTTTTCGATATTTTTTTCAGGTTGTGCAGTATATTTTATATAAATGGTATATTTTTCTCCTTTATTGAAGGTTTTTCCTAAATTAATTTTTAAAAGATTATTTTTATAATTGTATTTTAAAGGGGTTTCTTTACCTTTTTCTATCATTTTCACTGAATGAATAAGCATAGATTTTGCATCTAAAATAATAGAATCTGATGGGTAAAAATAAGGAGATGCAGTGAGCCACTCTTCTCCATAGAGTTCTTTATTTTTTAAATTAAAACTTACACGGAGTTTGGTGTGGTCTAATTCTGTAGATTTTGTATGTTCTGCACGGTATAGTGTTCGTCCAGAAGTATCTGTTTGAGCGTTACTCCATAAAGAGAGGCTCAAAAAACATAAAAGAGTGATTTTTTTAAACATTTTTAGTTTCTTAAATAATATAAATGCAAAAGTAAACATATTTTACTTATTTATCAATATTTTTGGTTTTTTTTATAATAGTTAAAAAATAGAAAAACTACTATTTTCATATGAAAATAGTAGTTTTTAGAGTTATAAGATTTGTATTAATCATCTATACGAAGGAATTTCCCTTTGGAGTTAAATTCCAAATCCAATCCGTTAGAAAGCTCAACTTCATAGCCAGTTCTTTTCTTTTTGATTTCCTTAATAGGCATATTGTTATATTTTTTCTGTAAGTATTGAGCTATTCCAGTAGGGATAACTTTAGTAGGAATTTCGTTCCCACGAGATTTTATTTCTTTCCATTCTCCATTAGAGTAAAACTCTATTTCTGTTCCATTATCTAAAACAACAGTGTAGTCTTCTACTCTAAGAAATTCCGTATCTTTCCAAACAGAAGTTACTTCTATATTAGCAAAATGGCTTTTTACAAACTCCTGAGCTTTTGCTGGTAATTGTGTAAAAGAAATCATTTTATCTTCTTGTGCAGAAGCAAAATTTACCATAAATACAGTTGCTACTAATAGCATCATTTTTGTTAATCTTCTCATTTTTGTATAATTTTTTAATTTAACAATGCAAAATTACATATAAATTTGGGAAAGAAATAGGAAAATTAATAAATTAATGTTTAAAGTGTCGAATGCTTGTAAATACCATAGCCATTTTATGGGTATTACAATACTCAATACTTAATTCATCTTTTATAGAGCCTCCAGGTTGGATAACGTCTGTAATACCTTCATTATTAGCAATTTCTACACAATCAGGGAAAGGGAAAAACGCATCACTCGCCATTACTGCATTTTTAAGAGAGAAATTGAATTCTTTTGCTTTTTCAATAGCTTGTTTAAGGGCATCTACTCGACTAGTTTGTCCTGTACCAGAAGCAAGAAGTTGTTTGTTTTTAGCTAAAACAATAGTATTAGATTTAGTATGTTTACATATTTTTGAAGCAAAAAGCAAGTCTTCTAATGCAGATTCAGAAGGTTTTTCTGTTGTTACATATGTAATATCAGAAATTTCGTCAGTTTTTAAGTCTTTATCTTGTACTAAATATCCATTAAGACACGTTCTTATAGATTTTTGAGGTAATTTAACTTCTTTTTGTATTAAAATAATTCTATTTTTTTTGTTTTTTAGAATTGTAAGGGCATTTTCTTCATAAGAAGGAGCTATAATTACTTCAAAGAATAAAGAATTAATAAGTTCTGCAGTTGGACTATCAATTTCTCTATTAGCTATCAGAATTCCTCCAAAAGCAGAAACAGGGTCACAAGCTAGTGCAGTTTCATAGGCTTCTTTAATAGTAGGACGAGTGGCTACTCCACACGCATTATTATGTTTTAAGATAGCAAATGTAGGTTGATCATTAGTAAATTCATTCATTAAACTTACAGCAGCATCAACATCTAAAAGGTTGTTATAAGAGAGTTCTTTTCCAGCTAATTTGATAAAAATATCATCAAAATTACCAAAGAAAGAGCCTTTTTGATGAGGATTTTCCCCATAACGGAGAGAAATATGATTGTTTTCGCTTATTTTTAGGTTGTCTAAGCCTTCATTTTCGTTGAAATAATTAAAAATAGCTGTATCGTAGTGAGAAGAGGTTAAAAATGCTTTTGTTGCAAATCTTTTTCTTTGTTGAAGTGTTGTTTTTCCGTTTTGCTCAGTAAGGATGTCTAATAATTCGGAGTAATCATTCATAGAAGAAACGCATAAAACATCTTCGAAGTTTTTGGCAGCAGCACGGATAAGAGAAATGCCTCCGATGTCAATTTTTTCGATAATATCTTGGTCTGAAGCTCCACTTTGAAGAGTTTTTTCAAAAGGATATAAATCTACAATAACTAAATCAATTTGAGGAATTTGGAATTTTTCCATTTCCATTTTGTCTGTGTCATTGTTTTCTCTATTTAGGATTCCTCCAAATATTTTTGGGTGAAGGGTTTTTACTCGCCCTCCTAAAATGGAAGGATATTCAGTAATGTTTTCCACAGGGACAACGTTGATTCCAAGACTTTTAATGAAATTTTCAGTTCCGCCGGTGGAATAAATAGTGATTCCTAATTCATTGATTTTTCGGATAATAGGTTCTAATCCGTCTTTGTTAAATACAGAAATCAATGCTGAGCGCACAGGTTTTAATTGTTCCATAAACGATGATTTTAAAATAAAAAATGAAGCACAAAATTAGCGAATAATTGTGAAATATCCATATTTTTTCAGATTTATTTTTTTGATGTAAAGGATTGAAAAGTAAAATTTTATTTTTTAGAATAAAAAAAGACACGAACAATTATTCGTGCCTTTGCTTATTAG
>CALFOY010000274.1 GCA_937919265.1 uncultured Capnocytophaga sp.
CTATCCTCTTCGTCGGCAGCGTCAGATGTGTATAAGAGACAGTGATAATATACTGTTAGTTTCGGTAAAAAAAGATAAGAAAATGCTTTGATATCTTCTTTTTCTTTTTTATTCAATAGTTATTAACAAGTTTTCTATTGTTTAAATATTTCTATTTCAGAATATAAAATAGGTTATTAACAAGATTATTTCTGAAAAGTGAATAGATGAAAATTCTCTAAAAAAGAAATATAGATATTAGAATTATAATTTTTTTCTGTTGATAACTTAGTCAAAAATAAATTTGTTTTTATAAAAAACACTCTCTTATATACAAGATTCTGAAAAAATCAAATATTTTATTTATTTCTTACCGAAAAATTATCCACTATTTATTAAAAAAATATTTATCTGATTTTCAATACTATTTATAAAAGAATCAACAATCGTGTTTATATTACATTTTTTATATCCAAAAGTTATTTTTTGAGAAGTAATTTATACTTGAAAATGCATAAAATTACCTAATTTTTAGATGTTTAGAAGTTGGTTTCATAAATAAAATAAAAATTATTTTTCTTTTTAAGAAAAAAGTTATAACTTTGGCACGATATTTTCTATATTGAAATTATGACACCAAAGAATATATATTTTGCGCTTTTGGTATTTTTGGTAAATTTTTGTACTTTTGCTCAAAAAAGCACACGAATTGCCTATTTGGATATGGATTATATCCTCTCTCAGTTAGAAGAATACAAAATAGCTAGCCAACAACTTAATGAAAAAGTAATACAATGGCAAAAGGAAATTGAAGCAAAACAAGCTGAAATACAAGCCAGAAAAGATAAATTGGAGGCTGAAAAACCCTTATTAACAGCTGAAATGTTAAAAGACCGAGAAGAGGAAATTGATATTCTTGAACGAAACTTAGAGTCTTACCAACAGAAAAGATTTGGCACTAATAAAGGTGACTATATTGAACAACGTTGGAAATTAGCTCAACCTATTCAAGATCAAATATTTAATATAGTTCAGGAAATAGGAAAAACCAAGAAATATGACTATATCTTCACTAAAGAAGATGCTAGCGCTGTCTTTGCAGAAGAAAAATATGATATAACTAAGCTTGTTCTTCGATTATTAAAAAGAAAAGATAATGCAGAAGATAGAAATAAGGAAATCAGTGAATTACTCAAAGAAAACTATAATTATGAGCTAAAAGATGAAAAAACAAAACGAAAAGAAGCTTATGAAAAACAAAAAGCTGATGACCTAGCCAAACGACAAGCTGAACGAGAAAAAATAAAACAACAACAAGCACAACAAAGGCTTAAAAGACAACAAGAAAAAGAAGAAGCTTATAAAATAAAACAAGCCGAACGAGAAAAATTAAAACAAGAAAAGCTAAAACAATCAAAATAAATTAAATTAATTATAAATACAATAGACAAATGGTAAAAAACATTAGAAATTGGGTAATAGTAGCTGCTCTTATAGTGAGTGGTTCAGTAATGGCACAAAGTAAAGTAGCGCATATTGACTCTCAAAAACTACTCAATGAAATGCCTGAAATGAAGTCTGCACAGACTCAATTACAAAAGTTAGAACAAAATTATAGAAATGATTTAGAGGCTTCTTTCAAAGAGTATCAAACAAAGGCAGAAGCTTTCCAAAAGAAAATCAATGCACTTACCGAAGCTCAATTGAAAACTCAACAAGCAGAGCTTGAAAAAGAAAGCAGAACTCTTGAAACTATGCAAAATAATATTCGTCAAGCTCAGCAAACTGCCGCTGAAGATTTGCAAAAGAAAAGAGAAAGCCTTATTGCTCCTATAATGGAAAAAGCAAAAAAAGCAGTAGAAAAAGTTGCTAAAGCTAAAGGAATACAATATGTTCTTGATTCTACACAAGGATCTGGGGTTATTGTGGCTGATGGTGAAGA
The DNA here is from genome assembly GCA_937919265.1 of uncultured Capnocytophaga sp. GTDB lineage: Bacteria > Bacteroidota > Bacteroidia > Flavobacteriales > Flavobacteriaceae > Capnocytophaga. Next base: position 1,922 of record CALFOY010000274.1, read on the forward strand.
CCTTTATAGCAATGTTAAAAAAGAATTAGGTTTTTAGTCATAATGTTTAAAAATTAAATTGTTGAAAAAGTGCTTCTTTGTGGAGGCACTTTTTTTAATCTTATAATATGATAGGTTTATTTGACTCAGGAATTGGTGGAACAAGCATTTGGAGAGAAGTAGTACGTACTTTACCTTATGAAAATACTATTTTCTTAGCAGATAGTGCTAATGCTCCTTACGGAATTAAGGATAAGGATAAAATTATTTCACTTTGTGAGAAAAATACGGAGTTTCTTCTTGAAAATAATTGTAAAATAATTGTTGTAGCATGTAATACTGCCACTACCAATGCTATTTCTCACCTTAGAAATACTTATAAAATACCTTTTATAGGAATAGAACCTGCTATAAAACCTGCAAGCCTTAATAGTGAAACAAAAATTATAGGAGTATTGGCAACAAAAGGAACATTAACAAGTGAACTTTTTGCAAAAACAAGTCAAAATTTTATTCAATCTGGGATAACTATTGTTGAGCAAATAGGAGAGGGGTTAGTGGAACTTATAGAAGCAGGCGAACACAATTCACCACAAATGTACACTTTATTAGAAAAATATCTTATACCAATGGTTAAAAAAAATATTGATTATTTGGTATTGGGTTGCACTCACTATCCTTATCTTTTAGAGCAAATAAAAGAAATATTACCTAAAAATATTAAAATAATCGATTCTGGTAAAGCAGTAGCAAAACAGACTAAAACTGTATTGGAACAGAATAATTTACTTTCGTTACCCAATAATCAAGTAAAACATTTATGGCTGACCAATAAAAATCCTGAAATACTAAAATTATTTATGCCAAAGGAAATAGAAGTAGAAGTTAAAGAAGAGAAATTTTAAAGAAAGCATAAAAAATTGTATATTTGCAATAAATTACTTTTGTAATACTTATGAAAAAATCCTTAATTATTTTATCGTTATTATTACTTTCTTGTAAAAAGGAAGATACAAAAACAATAATCTCAGAAGATTTAACTTCATTTGTAAACCCTTTTATTGGTACAGATGGTACAGGAAATACTTACCCTGGTGCAATGACTCCCTTTGGTATGATACAGCTTAGCCCAGATATTGGTATACCTGGATGGGACAGAATTTCGGGGTATTTTTATCCTGATAGTATCATTACAGGTTTTTCTCATACTCATCTTTCAGGTACAGGCGCTGGTGACCTTTATGATGTATTGATAATGCCTACTAATAGTCGTTTTGATAAAAAAATTAAAGAAAATAATGAAAAACCTTTTTCATATTTTAGTCATAAACACGAAACAGCAACAGCAGGCTATTATGCAGTAGATTTGCTTAGTTATGGAATAAAAGCAGAACTAACCACAACTCTTCGTGTTGGAATACAACAATATACCTTCCCAGAAGATAATAACTCTCAGATAACCATAGATTTAAGTTATTCTATTAATTGGGATAAACCTACTCAAACTTATATAAAAGTAAAGAATAATACTACGATAGAAGGTTTCCGCTTTTCAACAGGTTGGGCAAGAAACCAAAAAATTTACTTTGTTATTCAATTTTCAAAACCTTTTGATAATCATTCTCTTACGGAAGAAATTGTAGAAGGGAAAAATAATAATTCTAAACTTTCTCTTCATTACAAAACTACGGATAATGAGAAAATTATAATAAAAACAGCCCTTTCTCCAAATAGTATAGAAGGAGCTTATCAGAATATGCAAGCCGAAGCCAAACACTTTATTTTTCAAGAATATAAAGAAAATGCTCAAAAACTTTGGCAAAATCAATTACAAAAAATTAAAATTGATAAAGGAGGAACAAATCAAGAAAAAACAATATTTTATACAATGTTATATCAATCTATGTTGGCTCCTAACTTATTTAGTGATGTGAATCAAGCTAATAGATATGATACTTTTTCCCTTTGGGATACTTTCCGTGCTGCTCATCCTTTATACACCATTTTACATACTAAAACTACAGAAGATTTTATTAAAAGTTTCTTAATTCATTATAAACAAACAGGAACTCTTCCTGTATGGAGTATGCAAGGCAGTGAAACAAATATGATGATAGGTTACCACGCTGTTCCGATTATTGTAGATGCTTACTTTAAAGGAATACCAATGGATGTTTCTTTGGCTTATGAGGCTTGTAAAAATAGTGCAATGGTTGATGAAAGAGAAATAGATTTATATAAAAAATATGGTTATATTCCATATGATTTGGATAAATCTGGGGAGAATTGGTCTGTTTCTAAAACCTTGGAATATGCCTATGATGATTGGTGTATAGCTGAATTTGCCAATGCTTTAGGAAAGAATGAAGATGCAAAATATTTTAAAAATCGTTCTGAAAATTGGCGTAATTTATTTGATGATAAAACTATGTTTTTCCGTCCTAAAAATAGTGAAGGAAATTTTATAAAAGACTTTAATCCAAAAGATTATACTCCTTATTTTTGTGAAAGTAACGCTTGGCATTATCGATTTTTTGTGCCTCAAAACATAGAAGCACTTATAGAAAAAATGAATGGCAAAGAAGCTTTTGAACAAAAACTAGATTCTATGTTCTCTCTAACATCTACTGCTGATGAAAAATTGCCTATTTTCAGTACTGGAATGATAGGACAATATGTACACGGCAACGAACCAAGCCACCACATTGCTTATTTGTATAATTTTACTTCTCAGCCAAGTAAAGTGCAACAACGTATAAAACAAATTATGCAAACACAGTACAAAAATACTCCTGATGGACATTGTGGAAATGAAGATTGTGGGCAAATGTCTTCTTGGTATGTATTGAGTGCTTTGGGTTTTTATCCTATAAATCCTGCTGATGGAAAATTTTATTTTGGGGAACCTCTTTTTGAAAAAGTAATTGTACATCTTGAAAACGGAAATACTTTAACTATTGAAAAACAACAAAATACAAATAATGAATATCCTCTGTTAAACCAAAAACCTTTGAATAGAAAATATATTCTTTATAGTGAAATAATGCAAGGAGGAACACTTATTTTTTAATATAAAATAATAAAAATCAATTATTTAATAAAAAAATACATATGCGAGCCATTATACAACGTGTTTCACAAGCAAATATTTCTATTGACCAAAAAATTCATTCAGAAATACAAAAAGGACTTTTTATCCTTTTAGGAATAGAAGATACTGATACACAAGAAGATATAGAATGGTTGGCAAATAAAATTCTAAAAATGCGTATCTTCAATGATTATCAAGATGTTATGAATCTTTCCGTAGAAGATATTCAAGGAGAAATACTAATTGCCAGCCAATTCACATTATATGCTTCCACAAAAAAAGGAAATAGACCTTCTTATATACGAGCTTCTAAGCCAGATATTTCTATTCCTATTTATGAAAAATTCATTCTTAAAATGGAAAATTTATACCCAAATAAGATAAAAACAGGTGTTTTTGGAGCTGATATGAAAATTAATCTTACAAATGATGGTCCTGTTACCATTTTTATAGATACTAAAAATAAAGAATAAAATATTACCATAATGAAAATAGGAATTATTGGAGCAATGGATATTGAAATTCAGTTGCTTAAAGAACATTTGATAAATATTAAAGAAACTAAAATATCAAATTTTTCTTTCTATGAAGGAAAGATACAAAATCACGAAGTAATAGTCCTTCTCTCAGGTATTGGAAAAGTAAGTGCATCAGTAGGTACTGCGTTGTTAATCAATACTTTTTCTCCAGATTTGGTTATCAATACAGGAACTGCAGGCGGTTTAAGAACTTCTTCTGTTTATGACCTTATTTTAGCAACTGAAGTTTCTTATTATGATGTTGATGTAACAGCTTTTGGCTATCAGTTAGGACAACAAGCTCAAATGCCTCCTGTTTTTTTACCTGATCAAAAATGGCTTGAAATAGCAAGGCAAAATTGTCTTAAATTTACTAAACAGCTTCATTCTGCTCCTATAGTTAGTGGTGATAGTTTTATTAGTAACCCTGAAAAGAAACATTGGATAGAAGAAAAATTTCCAAATGCTCTTGCTGTTGAAATGGAAGCAGCAGCTATTGCTCAAACGTGTTATCTTATGAATACTCCTTTTTTGGTACTTAGAGCTATTTCTGACAGTGCAGGTGAAGGAAATACAATTTCTTATGAAACTTTTGTTGAGCAAGCGGGTTCGCTTTCAGCTAAAATGAATATTAATTTAATTGAAAGTCTATAAATTTTTTATTATCTTTGCCTTTTAAATCATTTAATTATGTCTTTAACCGCTATTTCTCCTATTGATGGTCGTTATGCTGGCAAAACATTGCCTTTACAAGCATTTTTTTCAGAACAAGCCTTGATAAAGTATCGTGTGCGTGTAGAAATTGAATATTTCATTGCTTTATGTGAAATTCCTTTACCTCAACTTTTAGAGTTTGATAAACAAAAATTTCAAAAATTAAGAGATATTTATATTAATTTTTCTGATGAAAATGCTCTGGAAATCAAGAAAATAGAACAAACTACTAACCATGATGTAAAGGCAGTAGAGTATTTCATAAAACAACAATTCGACCGTTTAGGTTTAGAGAAATATAAAGAATTTATTCATTTTGGACTAACCTCTCAGGATATTAATAATACTTCTGTTCCTTTATCTATAAAAGAAGCAATGAATGAAGTATATCTTCCTGAATTAAATAAGGTTATAGAAAAATTGGATACTTTTGCTAACGAATGGAAAGCCATTCCTCTTTTGGCTCGTACTCACGGGCAACCTGCTTCTCCAACTCGTTTAGGTAAAGAATTTTTAGTTTTTTCTACCAGAATAAAAGAGCAATTAAAACAATTACAAAATATTCCATATTCAGCAAAATTTGGCGGAGCCACTGGAAATTATAACGCACATAAAGTAGCTTATCCTGCTATTCATTGGAAAAGTTTTGGAACAAATTTTGTGGAAAAATATTTAGGCTTAAGTCATTCATTTCCAACTACTCAAATAGAACATTATGATAATTTAGCTTCATTATTTGATTTTCTTAAAAGAATAAATACAATCTTAATTGACTTAAATAGAGATATTTGGACTTATATTTCTATGGATTATTTTAAGCAAAAAATAAAAGCTGGTGAAGTAGGTTCTTCGGCTATGCCACATAAAGTAAATCCTATTGATTTTGAAAATTCTGAAGGAAATTTAGGAATTGCAAATGCTATTTTTGAACATCTTTCAGCAAAGTTGCCCATTTCTCGCTTGCAACGAGACCTTACTGATAGTACCGTTTTACGTAATGTAGGTGTACCTTTTGGACATACACTAATTGCTTTACAATCAATACTTAAAGGTTTTGATAAACTTATTTTAAATTCTGAAAAAATACAAAATGATTTAGAAGAAAATTGGGCGGTAGTAGCTGAAGCTATTCAAACTATTTTAAGACGTGAAGGCTACCCTAACCCATATGAAGCATTGAAAGGACTTACCCGAACAAATGAAAAAATTAATGCCCAAACAATTTCTCAATTTGTTGAAAATCTTGAAGTTTCAGCTTCTGTAAAAGAAGAACTTAAAGCTATTACTCCGCAAAATTATACAGGAGAAGAATATTTATAATTAACTTAAAAATATTTATAAAAAATGAAGTTATTAGTAAAATAACTTCATTTTTTTTTAGTAAAGTATTTATTTTGAAAGTATTATATGCTTTATTTTTTTGAATAAAATTTTGGTAAAAGTACGAATTTGTTTTGAAATTATCAATTTTTAAATTAAAATCTACTTTTCTTACATCAATTAATATAAAAG
>CALFOY010000275.1 GCA_937919265.1 uncultured Capnocytophaga sp.
ACCTCACCCCCTTATTAAGGAGATGATACAACACTCTTACGACCAAGTACTCGCCAAAGTTCCCAAAAAAGAAACTCTAAAATTCATCTAAATGACAGAAACAGAACAAACCCTACGCCAGCGTTTCACGGCTTTCTTACAAGCGATGTACAACTGGGAAACAGAAGCCAATAGAGTTGACGAAGAAGAAGTGGAGAAAAAGAAAACGCTCTCTTGGAAAGACTTTTGCGACAAGCAAACTGAGCTTCGCACCCCTATTTATAAGGAATACATCACCGAACGCGAACGCAAAAACGGAGGTCCCGAATACACCAGTCACGGATTTCCTCCTAACTACGACCCTTCTAAAGAAACCATTACCGAAGTGCAAATCACTGGCAAAAAAGCCTCTATCTTTACCGATAGAGTCTATGCTGGAATGAATTACAAACGTGAGTACAAATACAAACTTGTAGAAGATCGCTGGCTATTAGATACTATCAAAGAACAGTATTTGCCTAAAAACAAAGAGCCTGAAAAATGGAAGAGTGTGATTATATAAGTATTTATTTTATTATCAAGAGCTTACAAAAAGTCACCAAGTTGGTGACTTTTTAGAGATGTCACTGAGCATCGCCTCTTATCAGCTCAAAGAAATCATCGATAACACTATCGCTGAATTTGAAAAAAACAAACTTAAAACCTCTTACGAATAGAATGACACAAAGTAAATTAACTTTTATTGTTTATGGCGATATGTTTGATATAGATGCATTTTCTGAAATCATAAATATATCCCCTACCGAATTTGCTTACAAAGGTGATAAACTAAAATTTAGGATAAGTACAGAAACATTTTGGCAACATTCATTTAAAGATATTATATCTCTTTATGTAGAAGATAGTTTAAAGCCTCTTGAAAAAATTATAACCCCAAGAATTGAGGAGATATCTTCATTTATGCACAAAAACAACTTAAAATCTATAATGCGTTTTAAAGTTGAAACAAATAAAGAACCTACTCCAGCAATAGTTTTTGAAAACAATACTATCAATTTGCTAAGCAAACTAAACAGTTCTATTGATTTAGATTTGTACATCTATGATTGATATAAGTCACCAATTACAGAAAATGAAAGAATGTATAAAACTGCTACAAACTTAAAACCTTATAAACATAGAACAATTAACAAAATGTTT
>CALFOY010000276.1 GCA_937919265.1 uncultured Capnocytophaga sp.
GCCTAAAAATTGGGCAAAAACAACATTAGGAGAATGTTTTGAATGGGGAAGCGGAGGTACGCCAACAAGTAGTGTAAAAAAATATTATGATGGAAATATTCCTTGGTTGGTTATAGGTGACTTAAATGATAATTATATTAACACTTCCGACAAAACAATTACTCAATTTGGACTTGAAAATAGTTCTGCAAAACTAGTACCAAAAGGAACACTTCTTTTAGCAATGTATGGTTCTATTGGGAAATTGGGCATTGCTGGAATGTCTCTTGCTACAAATCAAGCAATAGCTTTTGCTTTGGAAAATAAAGAAATAAATACAAAATATCTATTTTACTATCTTTTATCTGTTCGTTCTAATCTAAATTTATTAGGAAAGGGAGCTACACAAAAAAATATAAGTCAATCTGTTATTAAAGATTTTCATTTCCCCCTCCCACCACTCGCAGAACAGCACCGAATTGTACAGAAAATTGAGCATATTTTTGCTGTTTTGGAGGAATTAGAAAAAAATATTTTGTGATTGATAATCTGCTTTTAATTTTGTAAATGATAATTGTTTATGTTTTCTATTCATTTTAATATAATAGAAGTATGCAAAAGCAATTCTCAGCCTTTTTGGCAAAGCAAGAACTGTCGCCCAACACGGTGAGTTCGTACCTTTGGACAGTGGAATATTTCCAAAGGAATTATCAAACACTGAATAAAGAAAATTTACAGGCGTACAAAGGGTATCTGATGGAGCATTTCAAGCCACAAACGGTGAATCTTCGTTTACAAGCCATCAACAAATTTTTAGAATTTCAGAAGAAAGACCAACTGAAAATGAAATTTGTAAAGGTTCAGCAGAAAAATTTTTTAGAAAATGTCATCAGCAATGCCGATTATCTTTTTCTGAAAGAACAACTCAAAAAGGATAATTATCAAGATTGGTATTTTGTGGTGTGGTTCCTCGGTGCTACAGGAGCAAGGGTAAGCGAACTTACACAAATCAAAGCTGAACATATTGCCTTAGGATATTTGGATTTGTACACAAAAGGGGGCAAAATCAGAAGGCTTTATATTCCAAAAAAACTTAGAAATGAAGCTCAAAAATGGCTAAAAGAGAGAGGGATTTTTTCGGGGTATATTTTCCTCAATAAATTTGGGAACAAAATTACTACACGAGGCATAGCAGGGCAACTGAAATATTTTGCAGAAAAATACGAACTAAATCCCAAGATGGTTTATCCGCATTCGTTTCGGCATCGTTTTGCTAAGAATTTCTTGGATAAGTTCAATGATATCGCCTTTCTTGCTGACCTTATGGGACACGAAAGCATAGAAACTACGCGAATTTATCTTCGCCGAACTGCTACTGAACAGCAGCAAATTGTTGATAAAATTGTGACTTGGTAAAAACAAATGGTTAATTATCAATTAAATACTGATGATTAACCATTTATCATTAAATTAAATTTTCCTCAATAAACACTAACGCTGAGAATATTTCTTCTATTTTTTCAACAATTCGGTGTTGTTCTGTGAGTGGTGGGAGAGGAATTATTTCATTTCTTATTATATCTATTGATATAGAAGCAAATGTAGAGCCTGTTGCTTTTTGAATAAACTTTTCTTTTAATATTTTAGTCCAATAATACACAAAAATCTCGCTCATTTCTTGTAATGGAACTATACTGCATAAACCTCTACCAATACATAATTTTCTATTGGTAATATTCACTTCACCAACAGGGGCTCTTACACAAATCAAAACACTATTTTTAGGTGCAATTTTTGTTATTTCATTTGTATAAGATTCTGAAGATTGGATATATTTTGAAGTGAAAAATATTTTCCCTTGATGAAATTCTAATTTACCTTTTTTTGAAATATTCTCACTTTTGGGTGATTGTCCCATAATAATTTCACAAACCTCTCCCAATCTACACCACTCCCAGTTTTCAGGAATGTCAAAAGGT
>CALFOY010000277.1 GCA_937919265.1 uncultured Capnocytophaga sp.
CCAAGAATATATACCTCGTATCCAAGACTTTACTTGATGTATTACCTTATGTAATGTAGGAAAATTCTTTCCTCTTTAAAAAAGCTAAGTATTCTTCGCAATCTAAGTCTGTTTTAAAGCGTTCAGTATACTCTAAGAGGCTTTATCCCTTAAATAATTCCATAATACATTAATTTTCAGAGCGCAAATATGAAATTATTTTGCCACCTCAAAGTATTCATAAATTAGGGAACAAAGATAGTAAATAATTTGGCGATGCGCAAATTTGGTAGTTTGCCTATTAAAAAAAGGTTGCTCGCGTTTGCAAACAACCTTAATTTTACTGTTATTTTTTGCCAAATCCTTAGCATATTCTACTTTTGCCCCCTTTGAAAGTCAAAGGAAATAATGTTTATAATTTCTAAAACCTAATAGAAAAACCTAATCCTACACTCCGGTACTCTACTATATGAGGAATTTCATCGCCTAAAATAGGCACTGCTACATCATAGCTTACATAAGCAATATGAAGAAGCACTGCCACAGCAAAATTATCTTCTTCAGCGATAGGAATAGAAAGTCCTAATTTAGCTTCACCTAATGAAGCTTTTACCTTTTTACTAAGGGGTATAAAACCAGAAAGTTGTCCAAATATATCAGTATTATAAGAATCTTTATCCATAAAAAGTCTCACAACGCCCCCTACTTTAAGAGCTGTAGCTACTGGATTTCTAAAATGATTAATTCCTGTAAGGGCTCCTACTGAAATAGTTTTTGACAAAATATAATTTACTGAAAAATCAGTACTATAAATAGGTTTAGTTTTCAAATTAATATCTTTACCATAGATACCTTTTTGTTTATCTAAATCATTTGTAGCATAAGAATAAATTGATTTTGATTCCGGAGAAATATTCAGACTTATATCAGAATGAAAAAACCATCTTTCATTATAAAAGTCTTGTGCTTGTATTCTTTGAAATAGCAAAAATACTACTAACAAAATTATCTTTCTCATCGCTTAACCATTCTAAAACCTTTCCATTCTCCACCTACACGAGCCATGCCATAAAAATCATATTTTATAGCTGAAACCTTTTTCATATCAGGAGCCTGCAAATTATATTTAGCATCTTTCCATTCCCATCCTTTTGCTCCTCCAAAACTCATTCCAAAACTTGCTACAAATCCCCAATCTTTACTTATATAGTGCTTCAAATTGGCATCATTTTCTTCATGATAACGCTCTGAAAAATAAACAGCTTCTATAGTATCCTCAAACCAAGGAATTCTTGTAACTACAAACTCTTTTCCTTTTCCAATTTCTGATCCTAAAATATTTGCTCCCATTTTATATAGTTTAAGAATATTAGATTTTGATAATATATCATCTGTATAAAGTTGATAATCTTGGTTATTTACTAATGGCTTAATAAGAGCCGGAATATGAATATTTAATATTTCTCTATTTTCTATTCTTATAAAAGGAACTGGTATTTCACGTATATCAATATTTGTCTCAACTAAAGGAACTGGTGTGTTATAATATCGTATCTGTGCATTATGTACATACATAATATCTTCTGGTCTTCCAGGAGCTTTTAACTCTTTCATTGTAGCCGTAGGCATTACATACTTTACATAAATATAATTCATCCCTAAAGCTATTTCATTAGCTTTTGATGCCCACCATATTCTAAAGCGTCTTGTTTGGTTTCTTACTGAAATTCCTGTAGATTTGTAAAAACCATAATCTTGATTAAAAAATTCAACTTTTACCCGATGTCTCCTATCAAAATAAGCCTCTGCAACGATACTTTGCCCTGTAATTCTATGAAGAAACCAATTTTTATCTCCTTCAGTTTCTGGCAAATTATTGATAATTAATTGCAAATCAGCCTCAGAAGTTCTACTTACAGCTTTCTTCTTTTCTTTTTCTAAATTATTTTTTTCTAATTCTGAAATTGGTGCTATAAAACGATATACCCCTTCTACCATTCTACGTTTCCCAAACTCAGTTTCACGCAAACGCCACACTTCTTCTTCTGAAATTTCTTCTTGCTCAATACTTTTTAAATAGGAAACTAATTTTAAAGTATCTTTTAAATGAGAAGAAAACACTCCTTTTTTAGTAAATTTATATAAAGTGTCTCTTACTACAAGTTCGTTGTTCTCATTAAGAAATGTAGATAGAATAGGATCGCTTACCAAATCATTTTCTGCCTCAGCCTCTTCAGCTACTCCATCATCTAAATCATCTCCTAAGGGCATCCTGCTTGCGTAAAAAGAAGTAAGTTTAGGGTCATTATCAATATCTCCAACAGGGTATTTAGGACGAAATCCCTCTTGATAAAGTTCTTCTATTTTCCTATCTAAAAGATAACTATTTTTACCTAATGTAGTCATCATTTTGGTTAAGCTTTCTACAGAAGAAAAATGATAACGCCCCGCGACCACACCATCTGTCACTGTAGGTTGTGACTCTTTTTGTGTGTTAATAATAGAGTTTTCTTCTTTGTTACAACTTACAAAGAAAGAGGGAACTGTTAACAGCCCAATTAAAAATCTTTTTTTCATTAAACTAGTATTTATAAATTAGGGGACAAAGATAATAAGTAATTTGGAGATACACAAATTTGGTAGCAAGCTGCTGGATTAGTGGGAAGAATAGGAGGGCTGAGGTGCGAGCCGCACGGGCAGAGATGTGCGACGAGTGGGACAAGTGGGACGGGTGAGACAGGTGGGACGAGTGGAGGTAGGGCGCAAAATAGTATATTTTTCTGGAGTTAGGAGGTATAGTAGATATTTAATCTTTAGCAATATTTTAGTGTTCCTATATCGTTCCTATAGTGTTCCTATATTGTTTGTATAGGGTAAGTAAGGGCAGAAAATTTTTCTACTTCTAAACATAGATAATAAAATAAGACGAAAATAATAACATACTTACTATTGGTATTCACAACCAGAAACTAAGAGAATAGAGCATTCTTTTTTGTTTTCTTCATCGATTTTTGAAAACGGGGCTTACTCGAAAAAAAGAGTAAGCTCCGTTTGGTGCATTTTTTTTTAAAATTAAATTTTGCTTTTTCAAAAAAAGTCCCTACATTTGCGCGGTAAT
>CALFOY010000278.1 GCA_937919265.1 uncultured Capnocytophaga sp.
AAGAACTTACCTAAGGGGTGGGAGGTCATCCCTATTAAAATGGTATGCAAATTAAACGATGGAGAGAAGAAGAAAAATGTAGAATTACCTTATCTTGATGTTAAATATTTTAGAGGGAAAGTAGCAAATACCACTAAAAAGGATGGTAAATTTATTCCAAAGAATACAACGCTTATTTTAGTTGATGGGGAAAACTCTGGAGAGATATTTTACGCCTCCAGAGAAGGATATCAAGGCAGTACGATGAAGATACTTAAGATTGAGCCTATTGTTGATAGAATGTATATATTACATTTTATAAAATCATACCAGAAAGAATTAAAAGAAAATAAAGTGGGGTCAGCTATTCCCCATCTTAATAAGAAGCTATTTGGTGAATTACAATTACCTTTACCTCCTCTTGCTGAGCAACAGCGCATTGTAGAACAAGTTGAAAAACTTTTTAAACAATTAGATGAGATTCAAAACGCCTTAGCTATTTAAGGCGTTTTGAATTTCATCAATAATATTGAATAGTTCTGTAATTCTTTTAGCTATTCGCTTTTGCTCATTATAAGGAGGCAAAACAAATAACATATCACTTAAATCAGTGCTATTAAACCCAGCTTGTGCAGTTCTTGATATTGACTTTAATTTATCTTGATAGATTTCTGATAAATAGTAATAGTACGCAAAATCTTTATCTATTAAGCCTTCAAATTTAAAAACTATTTTAGCCATAGCTACATTGTAGGCTCCTTCCTCAGCAATAAATACTTTACCTAAAGATCCTCCATAGCGAGCCAATAATATATCACCTTTCTGTGTTAGCTTGTTAGCTAATTCCTTAGGAATATAAACAGGCATAGGCTTATCTCCATAATCTCTTATTTGATATAATCTCACGTAATTAGGTGACTTTTCTTCTGAAAAGTAACTTTTAGATGGTTGTGCACCTCCTGAAATACCTAAAATAATTTGATGTTCCACCCACACCCAACTCTTTGGTATTTCAAACGGCTG
>CALFOY010000279.1 GCA_937919265.1 uncultured Capnocytophaga sp.
TTGTTTTATATAGAAAAAAACCTTATATTTGCGTTTTAAAAATTAAAAGATGAGTGTATTAGTTAATAAAAATTCTAAAATCCTTGTACAAGGATTTACAGGTAGCGAGGGAACTTTTCACGCAGAACAAATGATTCAATATGGAACTAATGTTGTGGGTGGGGTAACTCCAAATAAAGGAGGGCAAACACATTTGGATAAGCCTGTATTTAATTCTGTAAAAGAAGCAGTGCAAAAAACAGGGGCAGATACTTCTATCATTTTTGTTCCACCAGCATTTGCAGGTGATGCTATTATGGAAGCAGCTGAAGCAGGTATTAAGGTAATTATAGCTATTACAGAGGGTATTCCTGTTGCAGATATGGTTAAAGCTGCAGCTTATATTAAGGATAAAAACTGCCGTCTTATAGGTCCTAATTGTCCAGGAGTTATTACTCCAGAAGAAGCGAAAGTAGGAATAATGCCAGGTTTTGTTTTCAAAAAAGGAAAAGTAGGAATAGTTTCAAAATCAGGTACTTTAACTTACGAAGCTGCCGATCAAGTAGTACGTCAAGGCTTAGGAATATCTACAGCTATTGGAATAGGTGGAGACCCTATTATAGGAACTACTACAAAAGAAGCTGTTGAATTATTTATGAATGACCTTGAAACAGAAGTAGTTGTAATGATAGGTGAAATAGGTGGACAACTTGAAGTAGAAGCAGCTCGTTGGATAAAAGAAACAGGGAATAAAAAACCTGTTGTAGGTTTCATTGCAGGAGAAACAGCCCCTAAAGGTCGTACAATGGGACACGCAGGAGCTATCGTAGGAGGTAGTGAAGATACTGCTGAGGCAAAAAAACGAATTATGAGAGAGTGTGGTATCCACGTGGTAGATTCACCAGCAAAAATAGGCGAAAAAGTGAAAGAAATCTTAGGAAAATAAGTTTTCATAAATTCAATAATAAAAAAATCCGAAAAATTAATTTTTCGGATTTTTTTGTTTTTTTACTTTTTTAAGTTGAAGCATATTAATAGGATTAGAAGAAAAGCCTTCTATATTTTTTTGTATAAAACGTACATTCTCATCATAATATAACGGAATGATAGGGAGATGAGACATTATCAAACTATCCATTCTTTTATAAAGGATTATTCGTGTTTCTTTTGAATTTTCATTAATTGCTTTTTCATATAATTCATCATACAACTTATTTTTGAAATGCGTATAATTTCCTCCATTAGGTGCAAAATTCTTAGAATAAAATAAAGATAAATAATTCTCAGCATCAGGATAATCTGCTATCCAACTTCCTCGAAAGGCTTGTAACTTTCCAGTAGCTCTATTTTGTCTAAGAGTAGAAGGTAACATTATATCTATATCACACTCAAAACCAATTTGTTGTAATTCTCTTTGTATAAATTCACAAATATCTAAATAATTTGTATCAGTAGCTATTCTTATTTTAGGCTTTTTATTATATTTTTTTATGAAATTATTTACAATATTTTTAGAATAAGTAGGATTGTAAGAAACTATATTTTCAGAATAACCTTCTAATCCTTTTGAAATAAAATTATTACTAGCGGGTATTCCTATATTATTTCGTAAATATTTCATCATTTTTTTTCTATCAAAACCCAAATGTATAGCTTCTCTAAGGTCTTTGTTTTCAGATATTTCATTGATATTATCTAAGGTAATACCTATATATTCAGTATTCAGGAAAGAAGACTTTTCCATTTTTATTTTATTGGAATATTTTGGAGTAAGACTACCTTTAGAAGTAAGAAGTTCATCTTTATACGAAGCATCAATAGCGTTAATAAAATCCAAATTTCCTTGTATGAATTGTAAAAATTCTGATTGCTTTTCAGTTAAAAAACTAATAGAAATACCATCTAAATAGGGTAGTGGGTGTTCCTTTTCTTTTTCATAAAATAAAGAATTTTTTCTTAAAATAAGTTTTTTATTTTCTTCCCAAAGTTGAAAACAAAAAGCACCAGTTCCTACAGGTTTTTTTCGGAAATTTTCTTTATAAAAATCAATGGCCTCAAAAGGGACAACACTTGTATATTTTGTAGCCAATAAACCTAGAAAAGGAGGAAAAGAATTAGTTAATTCCTGTCTCTTATACACATCTCCGAGCCCACGAGACCGTACTAGATCTC
>CALFOY010000280.1 GCA_937919265.1 uncultured Capnocytophaga sp.
ATTTTGGCTGGAAAATTAGAGTTTACTCTATGGAAAAATAAGGAAAACATTTATGCAGCTCAATGTAAGGGAGTTGGCAATGATGTTTTAGACTTCAGGATCGACCTAAATCAAAATGAAAAATATCTTTCTTTCCGCTCTTTAGAACATCCTAAAAAGTTAGAAAACACAGAGGTGTACAAAAATACCTTTAAAGAACCATTTAGCCTTGAGGTAAATGCTTGGTTTGTAGAAAAATTCTTAAACAACTACCCTCAGGAAAAGGAGATTGAACAAGAAATAACTGACGACCTCCTATCCTTATTAAAGGCGATTAAAGCACAACAATAATTGCCTTTGAGTTCTTTTACAAACTGTCTAAAAACTTTTTAGGCAGTTTGTCTGTTTTTATCTCAAGAATAGGCAATCACATAATTCACAGATAATTTTAATCTTATATGAAGTATAGAAACTTTTCTCCCAGCCAAGGAGTAACGCTATTCACTGGTATAAAATGCTATCTTTCTATGTCTAATAGTACCGTAGAGGAAGACTTTGATAGTAACGGAGATCTCTTAGAACGTCGTTATTACCATCCAGAAACAGGGTATCTTGCCTTAAGAGAAACCGTTTTCCCTGAGAGAAAAGCAATCTATTTGTTCTATTACGGATATAGTTTGGATCAGTGTATGTACTTTACCATCCCCTACGATGAACATTTTGATAGGTTAAACTATAAAACAGAAGACTAACCCCTAAAACTCCTCTCAAAAAGAGAAAACTAACTGTTAAACCCCAGCACTTTCATGAAAATACAATACTTTTCCGATTTACACCTTGAGTTCGAGGACAATCTCAACTGGATTGACAACAACGCTATAGAGCGCGTGGGTGATATCCTAATCATCGCAGGCGACTTATGCCCTTTCGTGAAGCTCTCTCATATTATGTATAAGAGTGAGATTGCCGACCTATGCAAGGGCTACAAAAAAGTATTTTGGATTCCTGGCAACCACGAGTACTACATCTTTACACACAACTACGCCACTACTCGCTACGAACAACCATTGAAGGAGATACGAAACCTCTTTTTGGTGGACAACTATACAGAGCGTATCGGGCGCACCCAACTGATTCTCTGTACGATGTGGAGCCATATCGGGAGAAAGAATGTCGCTAAAATTAAGTATGGTATGAGCGACTTCCACTATATCACTGTGCAGAACCCCGAAAAAGGTGAGGAGATAGACTCCCTACAGGTGGCTGACTTCAACGCTTTCAACAAGACAGCGGTTAAGTTCCTCAAAACAGCCGTCAAAAAAGCGACCCAAGCCAAGAAATCGGGAGAGATAGACCATATTGTAGTGGCTACCCACTATGTTCCTACCCTAAAGTACTACCCACAAATGTACTTGGGCAGTGTATTGAACGATGCCTTTGTCCTTGATCTTACCGATTTTATTGAAAAGAGTGCCATTGACTATTGGATTTATGGGCATCATCACTTCAACCAACCTGATTTTAGGATTGGAAAGACTATACTGACCACCAACCAACTTGGTTATGTGATGCGAGAGGAACACGAATACTTCGATTGGGGGAAATATATAGAAGTGAATGGTGAAGAGTAAAAAGTGAAAGAGACTTTTAGAATTTTAGAAAGATAATAAAAAAATAGTAACTTTATGGAAATACAAAGATTATTAGGCGAGTTCAAAAAAATAACTGATCAATGGAAAGAAAAGGAAGTCAAGGGAGAGGGCTTTAACCTCATTGATTTCATTAGTCGTATTTGGGGGATAGGGGAAACTAAACATAGTCAGATTTTATGCTTCTTCCTTAATCCTAGAGAAAATCACGGACAAGGAGGCTTATTTTTAAAGCTATTTCTTGAAAAATTAGGTTTTGAAACTAGCAATTTCAATCCTGAAGATTGGATAGTAGAAGTTGAACAGCGCTCTAATGGCAGAGACCAAATTGATATTCTCATCCAATCACGACGTTTAGAGATGAGTATAGTGATTGAGAACAAATCTAATGGGGCAGAAGACCAACCTCACCAACTCTATCGCTATTGGGAAAGTGCCATTTACAATTTTCATAATAGGGATAAAGAGAAAGCCTTAAATCCAAAATGTTCTCGTATTGTATATCTTCCTAAATGGGGAGTACCTTCTGAACAAACACGTACTAGACCTAAGGATTATAAAGAACCTTATCCTGAA
>CALFOY010000281.1 GCA_937919265.1 uncultured Capnocytophaga sp.
TAAAATATCATACTATTCAGGTGACGATTTCTTAGAATTTTTTTTAGGATTTAAGAAAAAAGAGATTGCAGATGAATATTTCTATAAAATCACACAAAATAAAATATCTAAGATAATATTAGAACTAAAATAATATTGGAATGAATACACAAAATTACCCCTCTTGGCTCGTGTCTGTAGCGCAAGCTAAGAGACTTAAAAAGATTGGGTTTGATATGCCTTGTCAATTTTTTCTACCTATAAAGATGTATGAAGATTTTGATACTAAAGAATTAGAATTCGATTTTCAAAAAGAAAATCATAATCAATCAGTTGATTATTGGTCTATCCCCTCAAACGAGCAAGTTATTGAGTGGTTCAAAGAAAAAGAGCTTATAGGAGTGATTGATTATTTCTTTGATATTATAAGAGATAAACCTCTTTATAAATATGAAATCAAGAATATCATAGGACAAGTGATTTTCATTAATAAAGAAGTAATAGAAACTTATAACGAAGCAATTAGGCTTCTCATTAATCAGCTCATAGAAATTTATAAAAACAAAGAAAATGAAAACAATATTTAAAGTAGGAATGAAGGTTTATGATTCAGTCTTCTTTCCTGAATCAGAAGGTGAAGTAGTTAAGATAGAAAAACAAATTGATTGTGAAAGAGTTTTTGTTCAATTTGATTGTTTAGATTATGAACTTCCATATACGGAACAAGGACGACTAACTTCCACCCATAATGAAGCTACACCTACTCTTTCAACTTCTCCATATACTTTTGATGGCTTTGAACAAAAAGCACCTGCAAAAACTTATGAGGAAGCTGTAGAATGGTTAGAAAATAACTCTAAAGATAGAGTAATTTATGCGGATGAGGCTTATATTAATGAAGAATATGAAAGAGCTTTTGAAGCCCTTAGAAAACTAACTATTTTAAGAGATTTCTATAATGAAGGTTGGAAGCCTGATTGGGAAGATGAGAAAAATAAATTTTGTATAGAAGTGGAGAATGGAAAACCTCGTTTGGAAATATGGAGAGATCGTAGTAGAGTGCTTGCTTTTAAATCACATGAAATAGCTTACAATTTCCTTGAAGACCAAAGAGAACTCTTAGAAATCGCAAAACCTTTATTATAATGAAAAGACATTACGAATTTACAGGCGAAACCAAAAGGTTTTATGATAAAAAGCTATACAGAATACGAGCCACCGAAGATTTACCACTACACGAAGTTAAACAAGGTGAATTAGGCGGGTGGATTGAGAAATACGAAAATTTAGCAGCTTATGCGTGGGTTGCTGATGAAGCAAAAGTTTATGGAAATGCAAGAGTTTCAGGAAACGCAAAAGTTTATGACAATGTATGGGTTTATGGAAACGCAAAAGTTAATGGAAATACAAAAGTTTTTGGAGAAGCAATAATTTCAGGAAATTCTGAGATTTATGGAAACGCAAAAGTTTTTGGTACTGCAAAAATTAGAGAAGCTCTAATAGCCGGAGAAGCTCAAATAAAGGATAATAACGACTATTGTGTTTTTTCTTGTTTTGGTAGTAAAAATAGAATAACTACTTTTTTCAAAACAAAAACAAAAGAAGTTTCTGTAATATGTGGTTGTTTTTCTGGAAACTTAGAAGAGTTCAAAAAAAAAGTAATAGAAATTCACGGAAATAATAAATTTTCAAAAGAGTATTTAGCTATGATAAAATTAGCAAAAATCAAATTTGACCTACATTAAAAATAACTCAAATTTAAACAACAAAAAAGCCTTCATATTCTGGAGGCTTTTTTTCGTCCTTTTTTACATTTTTATGATATTTTATTTTTGCATAAAATATGTATAAAATGGAAATTTGTAACAATCCGGAAGACTTCACTAGAGAAATACAGCATATTCTTATTTTTGATGCTTCAAAATTCTCTTTTAATCAAAATTTTAAAGCTCTTACACCTGATATTAATTCGTTTTTGTTAAAAATACAACTTCATAACCCCTCCGCTTATCAACGAAAAATAACGATAAAAGAACAAAATGATAATAATTATTATGATGTTAAAATATCTCTTCCTGTTTATGAATTGAGTAAAGAAATCCGTTTAAAGCTAGTTTCTTTCCATAAAAAAAGGAAATATGTAATAGCATTAGTTTCACAACAAGAAATGTTAGTTGTAGGTAATGAACGTGAGCCGTTTTCTTTTTCAATTGATGATAATATTTTAGATAACGGCACGGGTAAAGATTCTTTTTTAATTAGCCTAACAGGGCAAACAATTATTTTTCCTACTTTGGGCAAAATAACTGAAAAATTTCGTGTCCTTTTCTTTCTTCCTCCTATGTGATAATTTTGCTATAAAATTAATAATAAGATGATTTTATCTATTGAACAAGATTTTTTACAAACGTTAATTCCTGGTTTAATACAAGGATTTAAAAATAATTCTTTTCAATCTAAAAGTTATTTAGAAACAAAATATGAAGAAGAAATAAATCTGCAGTTTTTTCAAGAAAGTTCTATTTTTCCTGTAATATTACCTATTCGTGGAGCTATTGTGAAATATACTAGTTATGACTACATCGGGACTCAAACCTATGGAGAATATATAAAACTTTTAGACCAGCATCCTAATGTATCTGCTATTATATTAGATATTGACAGCGGTGGAGGAATGATTTCAGGAACAGCTGAATTGTTTGGTATTATACAAAGTTGTCAAAAACCGATTATTGCTTTTACTAGTGGTTATATGTGTAGTGCTGCATATTGGATAGCTTCGGCTTGTGATAAAATTATTTGTTCTCCTTTTGCTGATTATATAGGAAGTATTGGTACAATGTTACAAATGCAAGATTTGTCAAAATTATTTGAAAAATTTGGTATTGATTTTTACGAAATATATGCTCCACAAAGTACTGAGAAAAATAAAATCTTAAGAGAACTCAGAGCAGGAAACCAAGAACCCGCAAAAGAGCATTTGGAATATTTAGCTGATAATTTTATACAAACTATAAAAACAGCTCGACCACAAATAAAAGACGACCAAAAAGTATTCAAAGGCGCTGTTTATTCTCCTGAAAAAGCTAAAGAAATAGGGCTTGTAGATGAATTAGCAACCTTGGAACAAATATTAATCGAATTATAATACGTTAAAAATATGAACACTAAATTTATTAATCTGGCTACTCTCTTAGTTACTGCATTGGAGGTAAAAAAACCTTTACTCGGAGGAGAAAATTTTATTACTCTAAAAGAAAGTCAATTGCAAGCTATTGAAGATGCTCTTACTAAAAATGATGTTTCAGCTATTGAAAAAGATTTAGCTTCTCTTAAAGAAGAGAAAAGTCAATGGCTTGTAGAAGCTCAAAAAATCAAAGAAGAAACAGAAAAAGCAATGTTACTCAATAAACTTTCCGTTTCTAATAGTGTTGCTGAAAACATTGCTCTTTTAGGTGAAAAATGTAAAGAATACGGAGAAAAAACGCTTGTTCATTCTTTACCTATAAACAACGGTAAAGAAACCGAAAAGGGGGAATTTGAAGGTATTGTTAATATGAATGACAAACATAATATAATATAATTTTATGGGAAAAACTATTGTTACAACCGAAATTGCCAACGAAATTAAAAGGTATGGTGACGCTCGTCCTACTGAGCTTGAAGCTGCTATTTTGTCTACTGAAATTTTATTAAATAGGTTTGCCAAGCCTTTAGGAAAAGTAAAAGGAGAGTGGCATATACCTACTACTTTGATGAGTAATGTTGTACAAGCATTTTCTGACAAGTGGACAGGAGCAGGAATGGTTTCTTTTAAGAAGAAATTAC
Source organism: uncultured Capnocytophaga sp. (assembly GCA_937919265.1). GTDB lineage: Bacteria > Bacteroidota > Bacteroidia > Flavobacteriales > Flavobacteriaceae > Capnocytophaga. The sequence goes on from CALFOY010000281.1 coordinate 3,808, forward strand.
TTAAAAATTTCCGCCAAAAAGTCAATTTTCCTATTAACCCAAATGACATTTATGGTTCTTGGGAAGAAGAAATGTATGCAGAAAACAAAAAACCAAACGAAATGCCGATTAGTCAATTCATAATGAATATGATTGCTAAAAAAATCATTTCTGATTTGGATACCATTTCTATTATAGGGGAGTATGACCAAAGCCAAGTAGGCAACGAAACGCCTGATTATACAAAAACAATGGACGGGCTAAATATTGTTGTTACTCGTGCCGTTGCAGATAATGACAACCCCGCTTTTCTTGTTCCTGTTGATGCTTCTGCAAATATTGTAGATAGAGTTACTAAGTTTGAAAAAGGATTACCAGGAGGAGTAAAAATTTCTACTATTTTTATTTCATTAGAAGAATTTAATGATTATGTAGAAGCGAGAGAAACGCCTGCAAATCAATACATTGATTTCAATGACCCACAAAGAGGAAAAACAAAATATGGTAGAAATATTATTGGTGTTCCTGGTTTGAAAAAAGGTAGAATTATAGCTTGGGTTGATGGAAACCTTTTCCGTCTTTATGATAGAGTGGATAACCCCGCTCGTATCAATGATGTGCAAGTACAAGATTATATCGTAAAAATATTCTCTGAATGGCATTTAGGGTATGATTTTGCTGTAAATCAATATCTATTTGTAGAAACAACAGATGGAAGCAAAAAAAGAGGGTTGAATAATCCTGAGCAAAATAAATTATTTTATCCAAACCTTATTTTATCATAATGGAAGAAGTAGAAAATACACCTGTAGAAGTTGAAAAAACAGCTTCTACAGATTCAAAAGAAGAAATAGGATTTGTTTTCCGTGAAAAACGTTACAAATTTGCAGATGATGCACCTGAAATTATTCTTTTTGGAGGTGAAAACCTTACACAAGAAGAAATTATCAAAAATGAAGATGTTTTAGTACATCTTATTGGAGAAAATAGCCATCTGATTGAAAGAATTTAATTTTAAAAAATAAAAAAATGGCAAAAAATTGTTTTGATACAGCCCCTTTTGAGTCATTGGATAGTTGTCCAAATGATGAAGTTAATGGAGGTGTAACCACTAGGGTATTTTATGCTCCTGCTGCGTTCTTAGAAAAATGTATACTACCTCCTAATACTGGAGAGTTAGGAAAAGCAAATACCATTGAAGAAGCTAATTTAGCTTTAAAACAAGGTTCAACCTGGAAAGGAATTGATTTACAAATCAATGAAAATGAACTGAAAATGAGCCTTGTAGGAAATGCAGGAAACAAAAAAGCTAAAATAGATTTTGAAAGTAAAATACCTCGTTTCTCTGATAAAGTATTAGATTTTATAGGACGTTATAAAAATGTTCCTATGATATTTATAGTTCCTGATGCTGTAGGTACTTTGTGGGTAGTAGGTACAAAAATTAATCCTGCTTTTATGGATTCTGCAGAAGCAACCACTGGTAAAAAAGCTGAAGACGATGCAGGAGTAATATTAAAAATTACTGCTAATACTAAATTGTATAAGTATGCTGGAACCATTACAGAAGGCTAAAAACACACAAGGGCAAATCTCAGAGGCGGAGAACATTTCAAATACGGTCGTCTCTGAGCGCCCTTTGTCTGATTTTTTTAATATTTTAACTCCTGGTGTAAAAGTTTATTACACAGGAGATAAAGAAGCTCAAGCAGGACTACAAATGATTGATTTTAGTACTGTGCCATATAATGCTGTTTCTTTGTATTGTAGAAAATTCCCGAATCTATCATTAAAAGAAGATGCTACAGAAATTTTTAAAAAATTCTCTGAAGAATTGTTACAGAAATTAATTCTTTTTAAAAAAGAAAATTATCCGGAAGATGTGCCAATTTTAGAAAAAGCATTACAATTGAAAAAGGAAAATACAGCCATTGATGATGCAAAATTATAAAGAAAAATATCAACTATTATTAATAGAATTAGAGCGCCTTGGAGGAAAAATTCAAGGCGTTTATTCTTTTTATTCTTTGGAAAACGAAGCTAAAGTTAGACAAGAAATTAAACGTCTGCAAAGCACAAGGGTTATTTCTATCCCTGAAAAACCGCTTCAAAACACAACTTCTAATAACGAAAAACAACAAGAAAAAAGCTCTTTTTCTGAGCTTATAGCTTCTTATCCGCCTGCGTTGCATTCTGTTTTTTTTAGAAAGAAAGATGCGTGGTTGAAAGCTTGTTCTTTAAAAATCCAACTTAACCAACTCCAGCCCACACAAGAAGAAAAAGCACGTGTTTTACAGTTCAAAATATGGAAACTTTTTGAGCAAATGGATACTGACGATATTATTTTAGAACATTGGAAAAAACATAAACGAATTTTAACTGAAGAAGAAGAAGATTTTTCAAATCTTAGCCCTGTGGAACTTGTACAAAAACGTAATACTTTACGAAGTAATATCGTGTCTCGTGAAAAATCTTTGCTAAAATGGATAGCAATAATGGAAACTAATAAAGAAAAAGCTTCTTTTACATTGAAAGAAAAAATAATCAGGAAAACAGAAGAACTCAAACAACTAAAAATGAAAGTAAAAAAATTAGATGAATTAATAAAATAGCTTTCAAAACTTTAACATTTATTTTATATAAAAAACATTGTAAAAAGTTTGTATAATTAAAAAGTTTGCAATATCTTTGCAGTGTAAAAATAATTAAAGCCTGAAGAGCTAACAGGTTAAACAAACAAGCGAAAAAAGAAATGAATGCATTTAACAAAATCAAACAGATTGCAGAAATTAACCCTTACGGATTTACAATTTCTTTACTTGATTTTTCAACTCCTAAAAGTGGCTATATCGTAGCGATGCAATTGACGCAAAACCATTTCGGAGATGATGGATTAAAAAAAGTGATTGAAGTAGCAGAAAAAAGTACTTTTTGTGTAGGAGGTTGGTTTGATGAGAAACAAAAACAATTTTATTATGACTGTGTAATGATTGTTCAAGATTTAGAAACCGCTTTACAACTTGGAAAGGCAAACAAACAAATAGCAATATATCATATTGATACACAATCAGAAATTAGACTTTAACAAAAGGGGAAAAATCCCCTTTTTAAAAAATAATTATGGAAAATATTATAAAAAACCTACATAAATTAAAAAGCTTGTTATCTAATGAGCAAATAGATAGCCTTGAATATTCAGCAATGATGCAAAGGCGATATGCTCGTATTTTTTTTAAAATTCAGTTTTTAGATGTAGAAGAAAAAACTATCAGGATACAAATACATCAGGAAAAAAGCCCGCATGAAAATTATGCTGATGATAAACGTTTAATGGAGATTGTAGAAGAAACTTTTAGAGCTTATTTTGAGGATTGGAAAATACAAAAAGTTACTTTTCCTTATATTGAAGCTCCTGCGGAAATAGTTACTCCTGAATGGATAAAAGAACAAATGAATAAATACAAAATAGGAAGCAAAAAATTAGTTGCGGACTTTGGTATCGCAAAAGCGGAAATATCTGCAATGATAAACGGACATCGTGAAATGGGTATCCGTACAAAAGGATTATTTTACTATTACTTCAAATATACAGAAATTCAGAAAGGTATTCAAAATACCTGAAAAAGCCCTCATTACGAGGGCTTTTTTCTTTATCTATTATCAGAAAATATGTTAAATAGAGCTTATAATAAATGAATCTCTGTAGCTGTTATCCAACAAGTAGGCATACTTCCACCATAAAAGATAATCAAAACAATCTGAAAGGTGTGTAGCGTGTTCTTGTGCTATTTTTTTTGACCGTTCAGAGCTTTTGTCTTTTTCAAAAGAGTCTTTTTTTTGTTTTAGTCCTGCATTTTCCATAGAAACAATCAGGTTTGGGCAATTATCTTCATTGATACGAACAAACGGCAAATTTTTGTTATTTTCTTCCAAAATATCGTTTAATAAACGAAATTTGAGTATATGGCTTGGGTTATTTGTGTTTGGTGTTTTGTTATATACTTGCCAGCCTGCTAATCGAAGCATATTTTCTACATCTTGCGCCAGTGTGGTTTTACTGTTAGCTTCGCTTTTAAATCCAGAGCGGTCGTGATAAAGATATATTTTGTTACAAGAGGCTTTGTGTGGTTCGTAGTATTCAATAATTTTTTTAACAAGGTCTGAGAGTTTTTGCGGGTTTTTTACAAAAAAATCTTTGATGATATTCAAGGTATTCATTACCTTGCTTGTTTGAGCAACAATGGCACAATTTATTCTACCTCCAAAGTCTAATGATATTTCTAATGGAATTCCTTTTATTAAATCTGTATCATACGAACAACTAGGGGTGTAACTTTGTGCAAAGTCACTTAACATTGAAGTATTGTATTTGTATTTATAATAATGTTTATCGGCTGACAATTGAGGATAAAAACCTTCTGCTACCTTTGGTGGACGGATATTTAAAATTTCAGCATTAAATAACAAATCAGAAACTCGTTGTTCATACATTTCTTCTATCCAATTAGGTTTGAGGTTTTCTCGGTTTACTTTTGCATTTGCTTTGATAAAACAATACTCTTGGGGCTTTTGTAGGGCTAATTTTTCTCGTTCAGTAAACCATTCACCGGTTTGAGTTAATGCAACAGATGAAGTAAATATCGTAGCGTTCAATAAAGAAGCGCGGTCAAACTCTATTTTTTTAGCTCTGTTTGTAGTTAGTACGTTGTTAAATAATCTATCGTGTTCCAATAGTGCGGCTTCGTCTCCTATTACGATGTATGAATTAAGTCCCCGCCCTGAATTTGGGTCGTCCAAAGAAACTAAAACCAATATAAAACCATTTGAAAAATGGACAACATTACTCCACGAGTTTGGAGCTTGGAAAGGCATTTCATATCCCATTGATTTTCCATTTCTCCCTACTACATAATCAACCTCTTCATATAAACCAAACATCTCTAGACCTTCTTTGGTTGATGGAAACGTACGGCTCTTTATTTGTACAAAAGTAGCCCCAACCAGCACGCCTGTAGCTCTTGGCATTTGTCTAACAGCTTCTTTTACGAACCAACCTAATATAGTACTTTTGCCTGTTCCTCGTCCTGCTTCTATGCATATATTTTTTACTTTCCCCACGCGGTTTGCTTCTACGGCAACCATTTGCATTGGGTTTAAATAAATTTCTTTTATAGGTTTTGTTGTCATTATTTTTAAATTATAAAACAAAGATAAACCCGAAAAAAAGACTCACAAAGGACGATAAGAAAACCTTTATAATAAAAACTATTTTTATTAGGATTGAATGCAACAAACCTTGTTTTTCATATATCACTTCTATTTTTAAAATTCAAATTGTAAAAAGAGATAAGGCACCAATGGGATTTTTTGTTGTGCTGTGGGAAAATGTTTAAGGTTTTGACCTGCAATAAATTGATAATAAAATGATTAACAAAAATATTATGAGAAAATACCTTGTTTTTTAGCTAAAAAAACGCTGTCCTTTATACATTGAAAGAGTATTAAGAACTTTGTACTATGGAACAAAAAGTATTTTTGAAAGATGTTTTGGCTGAAATGAGAAAGTTAGACGCAAACAAAAAGCCTGTACCTTTTTCTATTGCAGTACGTACATACAATAAACAAAACGGCTTTGGCGGAAAGCTAAATATATACTATGACGCCACCCTGATGCAACAACCAAAACAAAAAAAAGAATTTGAGAAGAACCCAAACCACTGGGAAAATAAAACACGTAACATAAAACTAAAAGACGGCACCATAAAGAAAATAATTATACTCTTTATTGTGGCTTTTAACGGAAAAGAAGTGATATACTAATGATGAACAACCTACAATTATACAACGCCAATAACTTGGAGGTAATGGCAACCCTCCCAAATGAGAGTATTGATGTAATTTGTATAGACCCTCCGTACTTGTACCTTAAAAACCAAAAACTGGAACGCCCTTTTGACGAGCAAAGTTTTTTTACCGAATGCAAACGCCTCCTTACTAAAAAAGGCTTTATTGTGATGTTTGGGCGTGGCACTTCCTTTTACCGTTGGAATACCATATTAGACGGCTTGGGCTTTGTTTTTAAAGAGGAAGTTATTTGGAATAAAAGTTATGTATCAAGTCCGTTAATGCCTATATCTCGCATACACGAAACAGTGTCCATACTTACAAAAAAAGAGGGGAACATCAATAAGGTAAAAGTACCTTATTTAGAAATGAAAGGGCACGATATAGATAGTATTGTAACCGATATAAAGAGAATGAAATCGGCTCTTAAAAATACAAAATCACTTAATGCTGTATTAGAGTTTTTGGAAAACAATAAAGTTCCTACAGATAAAGACAATGTAATAAGTACTTCTATTTCCTCTGTTATTAAAACACAAGATAGATGTGCTTCTGTAATGGCAGGTATTCAAAATGGACTTAATGAAAAGAGTATTATTAGAACTGATAGACATAATTGTGAGACGTTTACTAAATATAATACAATTGCAACACAAGATAAACAAACAGGTGATAGATGTGTGAACGTAATGCAATCTATACAGTTTGGACTTAATGAAAAGAGTATTATTAGAACTGATGAGGGGAAAGAACATACATCAAGAATTATAACAAGTGGCTCAACAAATGATAGAGACCGTTGTGTGAACGTAATGCAATCTATACAGTTTGGGTTCAATGAAAAAACAATTATCAAACAAGCGCGAGACCACTACAACACCATTCACCCGACACAGAAGCCTGTCCGTCTCTTAGAGCGCCTTTTAGCATTGGTTATCCCAAAAGACAAACCCCGCAATGAAATAGTAGTAGCCGACTTCTTTGCTGGCTCTATGAGTTGTATGGAAGCCGTGTACAATATGGGAATGAAAGGCATTGCAACCGAGATAGACCAAGAATATTTTCAAGCAGGCAAACAACGAATTGAAAACCTCTCAAAAAAAGCTGTGTAAGTTTTATATATAATGTTTTCTCTTAAAATAACCCTCTAAATGAAGGGTTATTTTTTATGCAAAACTTTAACGTTTTTTTATCAAAAAAAGGAGGAAAAATATTTTGCGAATAGCAAAATATTTTGTATCTTTGCAATGTAAAACAAAGGGGTTCTTTTACATATTGATAAACAAATAAAAGTTAAAAAAATGAAGAATTTAATTGACAGAGTTTGGGAATACTCACTAAACAACCCGCAAGGATTTACCCTTGATTTGGAAACTTTTGAAAGTGTAAAATTTGGAATTTGTGTAGCATACAAAGAAACGCAAAACTCACACGATAAAGAAAGTTTAGAAAAAGTTATCCACCACGCAATGACACATAATAAAATACTTGGAGGGTGGCTCAATATTGAAAATAATAAATTTTATTTTGATAGTGTAAGAATTTTTAAAAACTTAGAACAAGCCTTGGAGTTTGCTAAAGAACAAGAACAATTAGCTATTTTTGACCTAACGAATTTAAAAGAAATTAACTTATAACAAAGGGGAAGCCCCGCCCCTTTGTTCTTTTAAAATAATAAAACAATGAAAGATATAAAACAAACCATTAGCCATTACCAAAAGGCAGGAATTGAAATACAACAACAAGAAGATGTAGTAATTATCCGGCAAAAAAGATTGATAAACGGCTATATTCTCAATCAAAAACAACTTTACCAAAGAGCAAGAGAAATATTCCCAGACCCAAAAATAAAAATAAAACCTGTTGTTTTTTCATTAGATGTTAATAGCATAAATGAAGATTGGATAAACCAAAAAATGCAAGAATTCGGTATAAAAATAGGTGATTTGGTAAAGCAAACCACCTTAGATAACTCGTCTCTGAGCTTGTTTCTTTCAGGGAAAAGAAAAATGAATAAATCTGTAAAAGCTCTATTTTATTACTATTTCCTTACCTACGAACTTAATAGAGATTTTAGAGATTATCTCAAATCTTAAATTTTTTCTTTTTTCTCTTGCATATTAAAAAAAATGTCGTACCTTTGCACTGTTAAAACTTTGAAGGTATTTTTGTTTCTATAATTGAAATAAATTAAAATATTAATAACTCACGGCGTGAGGGTGTCGCTATATAGTAATATATAGCAAA
>CALFOY010000282.1 GCA_937919265.1 uncultured Capnocytophaga sp.
GAGATCTAGTACGGTCTCGTGGGCTCGGAGATGTGTATAAGAGACAGGATATAATGTTACAGAAAGAAATAAAGAAGGCAAAGCAATGAATATGAAAGCTAAATTTGTATTTATCAAAGCAAGAATACTAGAAAATAATGTACTTGCTTCTAATATAGCTAGTCTAAAAATGAAAAGCTTTAAGTATGTTTCTAACTTATCTTCATAAATTTTATTTTCAATATGCTTCAATGATTTCTTAAATATGAAAGATTGAAGAAATAAACTTGATAAACAAAATAAAATAGAAATAATAAATAAAGGTTCATCATAATCCCAACTTACGATATAACTATCTTGTATTAAATAACATATACATACAATAAAAATAAGTTGCATAAAATTAATAGAAAGAAATAATATCTTTAATAAATTAAAATTTATTTTCTGCTTCATATTAATACATTAAAAAATAAGAAAATTAAATACAAATTTTATTTACTCTATTCTGGTGTCTTCCTCCTTCAAAATCTGTATTAAGGAAAGTTTTTACAATTTCTAAGGCTTGTTCTATAGCAGTGTATCTGGCAGGAATACTCAAAACGTTTGCATTGTTGTGTTGTCTTGCTAGCTGAGCAATTTCTTTGTTCCAACATAAAGCACAACGTACCTTTTGATGTTTATTTACGGTCATAGCTATGCCGTTCCCGCTTCCACAAATTACGATACCGAAATCTACTTCACCTTTGTCAATCATTTGCCCAACAGGGTGAGCGAAGTCCGGATAATCTACACTATCTGAACTGTCTGTTCCTACATTAATAACCTCTATTTTTTGAGTTTGTAAATAAGCAACAATGGCTTGTTTGTAGGCTGTACCTGCGTGATCATTTCCGATGGCAATTTTCATAAGCTGTGTATTAAAATATTATTTAAAAAAGTTGAAATCAATACCACCATAATTTCCACTACTCATAAAAAGTAGAATAGCATTATGGTATTTTTGATTGTAAATATAGGATTGAAATTGAGTTTTATCTGTAAATATTTTCAAATTATGATGCTGGAAAGCCTTTTGTATATATTCTTCTGTAATATCAGAAATTCCCTTTACCTTCAATGCTTCTCTATCATAAAGAATAATAGCCTCATCGGCTTTTGTAAGTGAATCTTTATAATGTAAAAGAAAGTCTGTATTGAGACTACTATAAGTATAAAGTTCTAAACAAGCAGTAAGATGCTTATCTGGGTATTGTTCTTTTACGGCATTAGTTGTAGCAGTTACTTTGCTTGGTGAATGTGCAAAATCTTTAAATACAATAAGTTCATCTTGTTTTGTAATGCACTCCAAACGCTTTGAAGCCCCTTTGAATGTCGCGATTGCTTCATAAAAATCTTGTTCATCGATTCCCATATTTTGGCAAATCCATTTTGCACCAGCTAAGTTGCTCATATTGTGTTTTCCAAAAATTTCCAAAGGCATTTCTCCCTCAGGGGTTTGTAGAAAAGAAATTCCATTTTGAGAGAAATATTCAGGGGTAGAATAAGGAATTTTTCGGATAGGGTTTTCATTTTTCTCTACAATGCTATTCAAAATAGAGTCTTCTTCATTATATACCAATATTCCTCCTTTTGTAATAGAAGAAATGAAGATGTCAAACTGTTCAATGTATTTTTCTTCGGTAGGGAATACATTGATATGATCCCACGCGATACCACTCAAAAGCGCAAGAGTAGGCTTGTATAGGTGAAACTTCGGACGTAAATCAATAGCGGAAGATAAATACTCATCACCTTCAATAACTATAAATTCACTATCTTCAGAGAGCTTTACCATAGTGTCAAATCCATCAAGTTGAGCTCCTACAAGGTAATCTACAGGTTTATTATGATAATTCATAACATATAACACCATAGAAGTAATGGTTGTTTTCCCATGGCTACCAGCTATCACTACACGCGTTTTGTTTTTGCTTTGTTCGTAAATAAATTCAGGGTATGAATATATTTTTAGTCCTAATTCTTTAGCTCTTAATAACTCTGGGTTGTCTGCTTTAGCATGCATTCCTAATATAATAGCATCAATGTCTTTACTTATTTTTTCAGGAAACCATCCTAACTGATCAGGGAGTATTCCTGCTTTTTGTAGTCTAGACAAAGAAGGTTCAAAGATAACATCATCACTGCCTGTTATTTGGTAATTCTTTTGTTGTAAAGCTAAGGCTAAATTGTGCATAGCCGCCCCACCGATAGAAATAAAATGTATTCTCATTATCGTACTTTGATGTGTTGCGCAAAGGTACAAAATTTTATCTGTCTCTTATACACATCTGACGCTGCCGACGAAGAGGATAG
>CALFOY010000283.1 GCA_937919265.1 uncultured Capnocytophaga sp.
CCCCAATGATTTTTTTTATCTTTTTTTAGAAAATAAAAAATATAAATATGTTAATTTTTTTGCTACTCAAATTTTAGGTCAAACTTATGACTCTATTAACGCGAGCAGTTACGGAATTATTACCCAAAAAGGAGATAAAGTAGAAGTTTTTAATAATTATTTGAAAAAAATTGATTTTAGAGGATTAAAAACTGCACATTTCTACCGAGAAGGAATAGAAATTCTTGATAAAAAAGGACCTCAATATTATGGATTTGATGGAGAGAAAAATAAAAAATTCTTTCCTATTTCTTACGCTGTTTGTGGAACAGTTGGGTATTATGATTATAAAATTCAAAAAGATTTTATAAATGATAAAATGGCTCATATTATTGAATATAAAGTTTATGGACCTGCAATAGCCTATGCATCAATTACAAAATATGTTTTAGAAGATATTCCAGAGAGGGAAGAAATTTCTTTTATAAATGGGGAAAAAATATTCCGATGGAATGGAAATAGTAGTTATATTGGAGAAAAGTATGGCTATCCTGAATTAATTCGTGTGAAAAAAGCAGGAAAGTATGGTTTAGTGAAGTATGATTTGAAATATACAACAAATTCTATTCAAAAAATAAACGGAAAAGTAGTTCTTCCTTTTGAATTTGATGATATAAAACAAGAAAATGACGGTCTAATATATATATTTAAAAATAATAAAGTAGGAATTTATCCACAACAAACTATTCCAGAGTATAATTACATAACGAAAAAAACAAATTCTTTTTATCAAATAAAAAAGAATGGAAAAGAAGGATACTTGGATATAAAAACTTTCAAAGAATATTTTTAGGGAAACAATAAAAAATCAAATAATTTAATAAAATATTAAGAAATGACAATTTTAGACGGAAAAAAAACATCTTTACAACTTCAAGAAGAATTGGCACAAGAAGTAGCAAAAATTAAAGAAAAAGGAGAGAAAATACCTCACTTAGCAGCTATTTTAGTAGGAGAAAACGGAGCAAGTATGACTTATGTAAATAACAAAGTTAAGGCTTGTGAGAAAATTGGTTTTCAATCTTCTTTGTTAAAACTTCCAGCTACTATTAGCCAAGAAGACCTTTTACAAAGAATATATGAATTAAATGAAAACCCTGATATAGATGGTTTTATAGTACAACTTCCTTTACCCAAGCATATTGATGAACAAAAAATTCTTTTAGCTATATCTCCTGATAAAGATGTGGATGGTTTTCATCCTACCAATTTTGGACGAATGGCTCTTGGTTTAGATGCTTTTTATCCTGCTACTCCTTATGGTGTTTTAGAATTGATAAAACGATATCAAATACCAACAGATGGTAAAAATGTAGTGGTTATTGGTCGTTCAGATATTGTAGGAAAACCAATGAGTATTTTGCTTTCCCAAAAGCCTTGGAATGCTACTGTAACATTGACTCATAGCCGTACAAAGAATATTTCAGAAATAACAAAAAAAGCTGATATTGTGATAGTTGCACTGGGTATACCACGTTTCTTAAAAGCTGAAATGATAAAAGAAGGAGCTACAATTATTGATGTTGGAATTACCAGAGAAGAAGATAAAAATTCTCCAAAAGGTTTCCGTATTGTAGGAGATGTTGATTTTGACAACGTAAAAGAAAAAGCAAGTTTTATAACCCCTGTACCTGGTGGGGTAGGACCTATGACTATTGCTATGCTTATGAAAAATACACTTTTTGCTCGTACTAGACATAAAAAATAATTTGGTATTCAGTAAAAAATAGTGCTATTTTTTATGTATATTTTTACAAATTGTAAAAAAAATGTATCTTTGCCTAATTTTTAAATAGTAAATAATGAAAAAAATAGCATTAATATGTTCAATGTTAGTCTTATCTGCTTGTAAGACAAATCCTTTCACTGGGAAATCTACTTTGAATTTTCAATCCAATAGTACTTTGTTTCCTACTTCTTTTGCTCAATATAAAGAATTTATTTCATCAAATAAAGTAATTAAAGGTACTGCACAAGCTGAAATGATAAAAAGAGTAGGGGAAAGAATAGCCAAAGCAGCTAAATTCTGGCTTGATAAAAATGGCTATCAAGGCTATTTAGATGATTATCGTTGGGAGTATAACTTAGTGGAAAGCAAAGAGTTAAACGCTTGGTGTATGCCTGGAGGAAAAATTGTTTTCTATACAGGAATTTTGCCTATTGCACAAAATGAAAGAGGTGTAGCTGTAATTATGGGACACGAAGTAGCACACGCCTTGGCTGATCACGGAGCGCAACGTATGAGCGCAGCAACCTTACAACAAGTGGGGGCTATAGCTGGAAATTTACTTTTGCAAGATAGTAAGTATCTGAATCAGTTTAATATGGCATATGGTTTGGGAACACAAGTAGGGGTTATGTTGCCTTTTAGCCGAAGCCACGAAACAGAAGCTGATGCTATAGGTTTACAAATAATGGCTCTTGCAGGCTATGATCCTGATGAAGGTTATAAACTTTGGGAGAGAATGAAAAGTGCATCGGGTGGAGGTAGTTCAAATGCTTTGCTTAGTACACACCCTACAAATGATTCTCGTATTGCTCATTTGAAAGCCTTAGCACCAAAAGTTCGTGAAGTTGCTAAACAATATGGAGTAACTCGCTTTGAATAAAATAAAAGTTCTATCTGTAGTGGATAGAACTTTTTTAATAAAAAATATTATTTTTTACATAAAAAAGACTCATTTTGAATTTCCAAAATGAGTCTTTTTCTTATATTAAGATAGAATTATTTTAGCATATCTTTAATACGTTTGAAATTGGCAGTATCACCAAGAGCTGTATAAACGTTTTTCAAAAGTTCTAAAATATTTTCATTTTTACCATATGTTTGAGTATAATCATCTAAAACTTTTGCTGTTTTCTTATAAAGACTTTTACGTTGTTCGTTCAGTTCATTATATTTTAAAATTTCAGCTTTTGTATTTCCTAATTCTTCCATTTTAGTACCTATAATATTCCCTTCTTGAATGTAAGTATTAGCAACGTTGAGAACAGCTTCTGGGAAATCAGGTTTTAATTGGATTGCTTTTTCAAGATATTTTCTAGCTTCGTCCAAATTACCTTTGTCAAGTGCAATAGTTCCTATGTTAAAAAATATATTAGGATTATTAGGGTCTATTTCAGCTGCTTTTAAACATAATTCTTTAAATTTATTAACATCTCCTAATTGGTAATATAATTGTCCTTGAGCTAGAACTAATTGAGCGTCTTTTGGATACATTTTTATTGCATCATCAAAGGCTTTTACAGCTTCTTCTTTTTTACCTTGCTCAATATAGATAATAGCAATATTTTTAATAATTTCAGGTTTTAAAGAAGGAGTTTTCTCATCTTTTGGTAAGAAATATTGCCCTGATCTTAATGCAGTATTACGAGTTTCTTTATTAGGAAATTCTTCTACTTTTTGAGTTTCTTTATTTTTAGCAGAATAAATAGTTCGAGAACCGTTAAATCCTAAATCACGAAGCTCAAGGTGTGTTCTTAACGCTTCGTCATAATCTTTAGTTAATAAATAAAGATTTGCGGCATTACTCAATTGAGTAGTATCTGATGGGATAAGACGATAGATCAACTCAAAAGTAGGTGCTGCATTTTTATAATCTTGTTTTTCGTGGAATGAGATAGCTTTATTGAAAGCAAATTGAGCTACTTTTTCTCTAAAAGAAATGAGGTCATTATTTTCTTTTCCGCCAGCTTTTGAATATTCTTTAAGAGCATTTGTAGCTTCTTTTAGAGAGCTGATTATATTTTCTCCTTTTTCTGCTTTTTGGTAAAATATTTGCCCTCTAAGAAAGTGATATTCAGGAGCGTACTTCGCATCAGCAAGAGCAGTAGCTTTTGTTTGTTCAAGTAAAGTTTGAGCTTGAGAGAGTTCTCCTTTTCCTAATAATTTGTTTACTTCTTTGAGTTCTTTTTTTTGAGCAAAAGCAACTGATGTAAGTGCTAAAGCTGATATGAAAACTATTTTTTTCATAGGTTGTTTTTTTATATTAAACTTTATTTTTTATTCTTCAGATAGATTTTCATTTGTATTTTCAGATTCGTTTTCCTCCTCTTCATCTTCTTTCATTACTTTGGCAACGGCAGCAATGGAGTCATTTCCTTTGATATTGATGAGTCTAACTCCTTGAGTAGCACGTCCCATAACACGAAGTTCTTCAACAGGCATACGAATAGCTACCCCAGATTTATTGATAATCATTAAATCTTCTTCTTCTAATACCGATTTAATAGCTACCAAATTACCCGTTTTATCTGTTACAGAAATTGTTTTTACTCCTTTTCCTCCTCGGTTAGTGATACGATAAACAGCTTCACCAGTATCTGGGTCATCAATAAAAGTACGTTTTCCATATCCATTTTCAGAAACAACTAATACAGTTTCTTCTTTTGGATTTTCGATAGTAACCATACCAATAACTTCATCATTTACTTCATCATCAAAAGAGATTCCACGAACTCCAGAGCCACTTCTTCCCACAGAGCGTACTTTTTCTTCTGGGAAACGAATAGCTTTACCAGATTTTACAGCAAGCATTACTTGGCTGTTTCCTGTGGTAAGGCGAGCTTCCAGTAGTTCATCATCTTCTTTGATAGTGATAGCCACAATTCCATTTTGTCGAGGTCGAGAATATTGTTCTAATAAGGTTTTTTTGATAATACCCTTTTTAGTAGCCATTATGACATAATGGTTATTTATGTACTCTTGTTCTTTAAGGTCTTGCGTACAGATAAATGCTTTTACTTTATCATCTGGTTCTATATTGATAAGGTTTTGGATGGCTCTACCTTTTGCATTTCGGTTTCCTTCAGGAATTTCATATACTCTTAACCAGAAACATTTTCCTTTTTCTGTAAAGAAGAGCATATATTGGTGATTGGTACCTATAAATAAGTTTTCGATAAAGTCTTTATCTCGTGTAGCAGAAGCTTTTTGCCCTACGCCTCCTCTTGCTTGTGTTTTGTATTCATTAACAGGAGTACGTTTTATATAACCTGCGTGAGAAATAGTAATAACCACTTGCTCATTTGGTATAATATCTTCCATAGAGATATCTCCACCAGAGTATTCTATTACAGAACGGCGGTTATCTCCATATTTTTCTTTAACTTCAATTAGTTCATTTTTAATAATTTCTGTACGGCGTTCTTTGCGAGCAAGAATATCTTCTAAATCTAAGATAAGAGCTAATATTTGTTCATATTCATCACGGATTTTATCTAGCTCCATACCTGTAAGACGAGCTAAACGAAGATCTAGTATAGCTTGAGCTTGGATTTCAGAAAGTTCAAATTCTTTAATTAATCCATCTTTTGCTTCTTGTGGATTTTCTGAATGACGAATGATATAAATAGCTCTATCTAAAGTGTCTTGCGTAGCAATGACCTTCATATAACCTTCTAAAATATGAGCTCTTTCACGGGCTTTTTTTAGTTCATATTCGGTACGTCTATATACTACATCGTGTCTGTGCTCTATAAAATGATAAATTAAATCTTTAAGATTCAATTGCTCTGGACGTCCATTAACTAAGGCTATATTATTAACACTAAAAGAAGATTGTAAAGGTGTGTGTTTGAATAAGTTATTCAAAACAACATTTGGTATAG
Source organism: uncultured Capnocytophaga sp. (assembly GCA_937919265.1). Taxonomy (GTDB): domain Bacteria; phylum Bacteroidota; class Bacteroidia; order Flavobacteriales; family Flavobacteriaceae; genus Capnocytophaga. The sequence continues at coordinate 5,650 of CALFOY010000283.1, forward strand.
CATCTTTTTTTAGTACATATACAACTCGCATACCTCCTTTACCTGTTTCATCAAAAACATCGGCAATTCCTTCTAATTTTCCTTCCTTGATAAGGTCAGCAGTTTGTTTAACCATCAAGGCTTTATTCACTTGATAAGGAATTTCAGTAACGATGATACATTCTCTTTTATCAACTTCTTCGAAATGAGCTTTTCCTCGTATAACGATTCGCCCACGCCCAGTTTTAAACGCTTCACGAACGCCATCATATCCATAGATAACTCCTCCCGTTGGGAAATCAGGAGCTTTTATATATTCAATAAGTTCATCTATTGTAATATCTTGATTGTCAAGGAAAGCGATAGTACCATCAACTACTTCAGATAAGTTATGAGGAGGCATATTGGTAGCCATACCTACAGCAATCCCAGCTGAGCCATTCACGAGTAAATTAGGGATACGAGTAGGTAAAACAACAGGTTCCTCTAAGGTATCGTCAAAATTTAATCTTTTATCAACAGTATCTTTTTCTATATCAATGAGCATATCTTCAGCCATCTTACGCATTCTAGCTTCTGTATAACGCATAGCAGCTGGAGAGTCTCCGTCAATAGATCCAAAGTTTCCTTGCCCATCTACCAACATATAACGCATATTCCACTCCTGAGCCATACGCACCATAGTGTCATACACAGAAGAATCTCCGTGAGGGTGATATTTACCCAACACTTCCCCTACAATACGGGCAGATTTTTTATATGCTGTATTACTACGAACTCCTAACTCGTGCATACCGAAAAGCACACGACGATGCACGGGCTTTAGTCCATCTCTTACATCTGGTAAAGCACGTGATACAATTACCGACATTGAATAGTCAATGTAGGCGCTCTTCATTTGGTCTTCAATATTAATAGGAATGAGTTTTTCTCCTTCTATCATTTCAATTTTTTTCTATTATTTCAAGGTGCTAATTTACAACCTTTTTTTTATTTAATTACAAAAAAATGAAAGTTTTTTAGTCTATTTAAC
>CALFOY010000284.1 GCA_937919265.1 uncultured Capnocytophaga sp.
CAGAAAATTCTGTATAAAATTTTTAGTCTTGAAAATATTAAAAAATATAGCCATAAAACGTCGTATTCAAAAAAATCTTAAAAATAAACGTAAAATTGGCCAATTCAATGGATTAGAAATACAAAAAATAGGTTGTATTGTAGATATTGAAAAGGTCAATGATACTAATTTTCTTAAAGATTTCATAAAAAGTTATGGCGTCCATTCTGAGAATTTTATTATTTTAGGATATGAAGAAAAAAGTGAAAACACTCACATTGGGGGAACTCCTGTTTTCACTTGGAAAGATATTAATTATTCAGGAATTATCCGTAACTATCACGCAGACAGACTTTCAGAAGTTCAGTATGATATTTTAATCAATTATTTTGATGAACCAAAATTACCTTTACTTTTGTTATCATCAAGTGTAAAAGCAAAATTTAGAATTGGTTTTGGGTCTATCCCTGAAAATTATAATGATTTAATTATTCATTCAAAAATATCAGATAAAACTATTTTCACAGAAGAAGCTAAAAAAATCATAAAAACTATAAAATAAATGAAAAAGCACATTCTTCAAGGTACAGGAGTTGCACTAATAACTCCTTTTAAAGATGATAAAAGTATTGACATTCCTGCTCTTGAGAAATTAGTACATTATCAAATAGAAAATGGTGTAGATTACTTAGTCGTTTTGGGTACAACTGCAGAAACAGCAACGCTTTCTGAAAATGAAAAAGAAATTGTAAAAGAAACTATAAAAAAAGCTAATCAAAATCGTCTTCCTATGGTTTTAGGGATAGGAGGTAATAATACACAAGCTGTTATTAATTCTATTAAAAACACTGACTTATCTGATTATCAAGCTATTTTATCTGTTTCTCCTTATTATAATCGCCCATCACAAGAGGGTATTTATCAACACTTTAAAGCCATTGCAGAAAGTACCACACACCCGATACTTTTGTATAATGTTCCCTCTCGCACAGGCTCGAATATGGAAGCAGAAACTACCTTGCGTTTAGCAAATGATTTTTCTAATATCATCGGGATAAAAGAAGCTTCTGGAAATATAATCCAGATAATGAATCTTTTAGCTAAGAGAAAAGAAAATTTTTTAGTCATTTCAGGCGATGATATTACAGCTACCCCTTCCATTCTCTTAGGTGCTGATGGTGTTATATCTGTTTTAGCACAAGGTTTACCAAATCATTTTTCAAAAATGATTAACAAAGCTTTAGCCTTTGAAAATAAGCAAGCAATAGAAATACAATTTCAACTAATAGAAGCTATGAAATTGATTTTTAAAGAAGGTAACCCAGTAGGTATCAAGACATTATTAAAACAAAAAAATATTTGTACAGATATTGTTCGCCTACCTTTGGTTTCTGCTACTGAAAATTTACATTTTTTAATAAAAGATTTTTTAACAACAATAAAAATTAAAGAATAATGAATAACAAAGATTTAGGAAGTTTTATATTAAGATTAACATTAGGAGCTTTAATGCTTTTGCACGGATTTGCAAAATTTAAAGGCGTTGATTGGATGGATGAGCCTCTAATTGCAAGAGGAATGCCTACCATACTGAAATATGGCGTTTTTGTAGGAGAAATTATTATTCCAATAATGTTAATTTTAGGTATTCGTACTCGCTTTGCTGCTCTTATTTTTATGATAAATTGTGGTTTTGCAGTTTGGCTTGCTCATAGTTCTGATATTTTCAAACTTTCATCTCACGGAGGTTGGAGTATAGAGCTTTTAGGCTTGTACTTTTTTGGAGCATTAGCTCTATTTTTCTTTGGAGGAGGAAAATATTCATTTTCTCAAAAAAGTAGCTGGGATTAACTTTTATTTTTAAGGAAAAATAATTTTTCTCATAAAATTCTTGTATATGTAGATTTTTTATTATATTTGCACCCTCAAATGAGTACATACGATGAAAGATTCAAAGCGAAAACTCAAAATGTATGATATATCTTTTGTAGGATTAAAACAAGGAAAACATATCTTTGATTATCAGATAGATAATTCTTTTTTTGAAATTTTTAATTATAATGAATTTAATGAGGTTTCTCAAAAAGTAACAGTTATCTTAGATAAAAAAAGTAATCTAATGGAACTTACTTTTACTAGTGAAGGCATAGTAAATGTAAATTGTGATATTAGCAATGAGCCTTTTGATTTACCAACACAGGGAGAATTATTCTTAGTTGTAAAATTTGGGGAAGAATTTAATGATGAAAATGATGAATTATTAATACTTCCTAATGGAGAACATACAATAAATATTGCTCAATATATTTATGAAATGATTATTCTTTCTGTACCAGTAAAACATATTCACCCAAATATAGAAGATGAATCTTTTGCTGGTGTATTGCATACATTAGAAGAGTTAAGCCCAAAGGAAAAAGACATTGTGGAGGATTATCAAGACATTGACCCACGTTGGAATGAATTACGAAAATTGTTAAATAAATAAAAGAATAGAAAAATGGCACATCCCAAGAGAAGACAGTCGTCAACAAGAAGAGATAAGAGAAGAACTCACGATAAAGCTGTAGTTCCTCAAATAGCAAAAGACCCAACAACAGGAGAAGCTCACTTATACCACAGAGCTCACTGGCATGAAGGTAAATTGTATTATAGAGGTCAAGTACTTATTGATAATACAGATAACAAAACAGAAAATGCATAAATAAATTATCAAATACTCCTTAAATAATTTTGAGGAGTATTTTTTTATAAAAAAATCTGAAAAAATGTCAGCATTTTATTCTTATGTTTAATATTTTTTGTACTTTTGTCAGGTCTAATAATTATGGTATATTATTTGACAAATTACCATTATTTTAAATAAAATACATTTATGAGTGTTATAAATTCTATATTAAAAATCTTTGTTGGCGATAAAGCAAAAAAAGATATGAAAGAAATTGCGCCTCTGATAGAACGAATAAAACAATATCAGGCTCAATTTGAAGCTCTTAGTAACGATGAACTACGTGCAAAAACTATTGAGTTTAAAGAAAAAATTAAAGAAGCTCGAAAAGAGTATGAGCTTAAAATACAATCTCTTAAAACTCAAGCAGATGCTACGGAAGATATTGACCAAAAAGAAGATTTTTATACTGAAATAGATAAATTAACCGATGAAGCATACAAAGCAGGAGAAAAAACACTAAATGACATTCTACCTGAGGCTTTTGCTGTTGTAAAAGAAACGGCTCGTCGATTTGCTAATAATTCTACTCTTGTAGTTACTGCCAACCCTTATGATAGAGAATTAGCTTCATTAAAAGATTATGTAACCATAGAAGATGAAAAAGCTATCTGGAAAAACTCTTGGGATGCCGCTGGTAAAGCCATCACTTGGGATATGGTACATTATGATGTTCAGCTTATTGGAGGAATAGCGCTACACCAAGGAAAAATAGCTGAAATGCAAACTGGTGAAGGAAAAACTCTGGTAGCTACCTTGCCTTTATATCTCAACTCCTTAACAGGAAATGGAGTACACTTAGTAACTGTCAATGACTACTTAGCTCGCCGTGATAGCGCTTGGATGGCTCCTCTTTTCCAATTCCACGGATTAAAAGTTGAATGTATTGATAATTATCAGCCTAACTCAGCAGGGCGAAGAATGGCGTACAATGCTGATATTACTTACGGAACGAATAATGAATTTGGCTTTGATTATCTTCGTGATAATATGGCTCACACTCCTGATGACTTAGTTCAACGCCCTCACAATTATGCTATTGTCGATGAGGTGGATTCTGTTTTGATTGATGATGCCCGTACTCCGCTTATTATCTCTGGTCCTATGCCTCGTGGAGAATTTCACGAATTTGATGTTTTCAAACCTACTGTTGAAGCGCTTGTAGAACAACAAAGAAAATATTTAACAAATGTTTTAGCAGAAGCAAAAAAACTTATTGCTGAAGGAAATACAAAAGAAGGAGGCTTCCTTTTACTCCGTGTTTATCGTGGTTTACCTAAAAATAAAGCTCTAATCAAATTCCTTAGTGAAGAAGGAATGAAACAGCTTTTGCAAAAAACAGAAAATTATTATATGCAAGATAACAACCGAGAAATGCCTAAAGTAGATAAGGAATTACTCTTTGTTATCAATGAAAAAAATAATCAAATTGAGCTTACTGAAAAAGGTATAGACCTTATGTCTCAAGGTGAAGATAAAAATTTCTTCATTATGCCAGATATTGGTACTGAAATAGCTCAAATTGAAAAACAAAATCTCTCAAAAGAAGAAGAAAACAGCCTAAAAGATAAACTTTATCAAGAATTTGACGAGAAAAGTGAGCGTATTCATACAGTTAATCAATTATTAAAGGCTTATACTCTGTTTGAAAAAGACATTGAATATGTAGTTATTGACAATAAAGTGCTTATTGTTGATGAACAAACAGGACGTATTATGGATGGGCGCCGTTATTCAGATGGGTTACACCAAGCTATTGAGGCAAAAGAAAATGTAAAAGTTGAAGCTGCTACACAAACATACGCTACCATCACGCTACAAAACTACTTCCGTATGTACCGAAAACTCTCAGGTATGACAGGTACAGCCACCACAGAAGCAGGAGAGTTTTGGCAAATTTACAAATTAGACGTTATGGAAATTCCTACCAATCGTCCTATTGCTCGTAATGACCAAAACGACCAAATTTACAGAACTAAGCGTGAAAAATATAATGCTGTAATTGAAGAAGTTGTAAAATTATCACAAGCTGGAAGACCTGTATTGATTGGTACTACATCAGTAGAAGTTTCAGAGCTTTTAAGCCGAATGCTAAAACTTCGTAACATACCTCACAATGTATTGAATGCTAAATTACACAAAAAAGAAGCTGAAATTGTTGCTGAAGCAGGAAAACCTGGTGTAGTAACTATTGCTACCAATATGGCTGGACGTGGTACCGATATTAAACTAACAGATGAAGTAAAAGCAGCAGGAGGACTTGCTATTATAGGTACTGAAAGACACGATTCTCGCCGTGTAGATAGACAGTTACGCGGACGTTCCGGACGTCAAGGAGACCCAGGTAGCTCTAAATTCTATGTTTCATTTGAAGATAATTTGATGAGGCTTTATGGAATGGAGCGTGCTATCAAATTCTTAGATAAATTAGGACAAGGACTTAAAGAAGGTGAGGTATTAGAACATTCTATTATTACCAAAAATGTTGAAAAAGCTCAACGTAAAGTTGAAGAAAATAACTTCGGTGTTCGTAAAAGACTACTTGAATATGATGATGTTATGAATGCTCAACGTGAGGTTATCTACAAACGTCGTCGCCACGCTCTCTATGGAGAACGACTACAAGTGGATTTAGCTAATATTATTTACAATACTTGCGAAGCTATTTTAGTAAATAACAAGCCTCATGATTTCAAAAATTTTGAATACGAATTTTTCAAATATTTTGCTGTTGAACCAAATATTTCAGAACACGATTTCGGGAAAAAACAAGTAAAAGACCTTATGCGTACTCTTTTCCCTGCTTTGTTATCTATATACAAAGAACGCACAGAGAAAAATGCTAATATTGCTTTCCCTGTTATAAAAAATGTATATGAAAACCAAAGCAATCAGTTTGAAAGAATCGTTATTCCTTTCACAGATGGACAAAAAGGAATAAATATTACTTCTAACCTAAAAGAGGCCTACGATACAGAAGGAAAACAAATCATTCTTGATTTTGAGAAAAATATTTCATTGGCCATTATTGATGATGCTTGGAAAACTCACCTTAGACTAATGGATGAGTTGAAACAATCTGTTCAATTGGCTACCCACGAACAAAAAGACCCTTTATTGATTTATAAGTTTGAAGCATATCAACTTTTTAAATCAATGATAGAAAAAGTGGATAAAGAAATTGTTTCTTTCCTTTTCCGTGCAGAATTACCAACTTCACAGGAGCCTGTACAACAAGCTGTTCAAGAGCAAAAACAAACAGAACACTTACAAACAAGCAAAGAAGAAGTATTAAACTCTGATGAATTGGCTGAAAAACAAAGACAAGTAGGAGCGCAAGCCTCTGCCCCACAAGTAACAGAAACAATTGTTAGAGAACAACCTAAAATTAATAGAAATGATAAGGTAATTATACAAAATATCTTTAATGGAGAAACCAAAGAAATGAAGTATAAACAAGCCTTACCTCTTTTAGAAAAAGGTGATTGGGTTATCAAAAGATAAAAGAATTAATATAGTGAAAAAAAACCGGAAAGAAATTATTCTTTCCGGTTTTTTTATTTTTATCGAAATTCTTTCTTTACTCTATCAAGATTTCTCTTATTATCTCTATCTTTAATACTTTCTCGTTTATCGTGAAGTTTTTTTCCTCTCACTAATGCAATTTCCATTTTTGCTAATCCATTTGCTTGTATAAACACTCGTAAAGGCACGATTGTTAATCCGGTATTTTTTACTTCTTTATGAAGTTTTTTAAGTTCTTTTTTATTCAATAATAATTTACGCTCACTCTTCGGTTTATGATTATAATATGTTCCATAAGCATATTCCTCTATAGTCATATTAATAACAAAAAGCTCACTTTTTTCATTAAATTCACAAAAACTTTCTGCAATAGAGGCTTTTCCCAACCGAATGGATTTAATTTCTGTTCCTTTAAGAACAATACCTGCAATATATTTATCAAGTATTTCATACTCAAACCTTGCTCGTTTGTTCTGTATATTTATAGTATTTTCTATTTTTGCCATATTTTTCTTATTTTATTTGGCAAAGGTACAAATAATATGACAAAATATACAATTTTTTTGTACATTTGCACAAAGATATTTTACATATGAAATTAGTTTTTGCTACTAACAATAAAAATAAACTCAAAGAAGTACAACAAATGCTTCCTGAATCCATTGAACTTATAACGTTAGAAGATATTGGTTGCTTGGAAGATATACCAGAAACAGGAAATACAATAGAAGAAAATTCTTTACTAAAAGCTAAATATATAAAAGAAAAATATAATTATGATGTCTTTGCTGACGACACAGGTTTGGAAGTAAATAGTCTTAATAACGCCCCTGGTGTTTATTCTGCAAGATATGCAGGTGAACAAAAAAGTAGTGAAGATAACATAAATTTATTACTAAAAAACTTAGAAAATAAGGAACGTACAGCCCAATTTAAAACCATTTTTACTCTCTGTATAAATAATGATTTTTTCACCTTTGAGGGAATTGTAAAAGGTGAAATTACCACTGAAAAATATGGAGAAAAAGGGTTTGGTTATGATCCTATTTTTATTCCTGATGGATATGACCAAACATTTGCTCAAATGCCTTCTGATTTGAAAAATAAAATCAGTCATCGGGGGATAGCTTTAAGAAAATTAGTAGAATTCTTAAAAAAACACTAAAATTTTTCTTCTATGTAACTCATAAATGTATCTGTTGCTCCTGATTTTTGGATTATATAATTATAGTTGTCTTTTCCTAATTTATTTCTTAATGAAGAATCATTTACTAAAAGATTCATTTTTTCTGAAAATTTTTCTTTATTAGAAATAGATAATACGCTTCCTTTACCTACTAAATCCTTAGCTTCCAAGAATTTATCATAATTTTCACCAATTATTACAGGAATGCCAAAAACCGCTGGTTCTAATATATTATGTAACCCTGTAGCCATTCCACCACCTACATAAGCTACATCTGCATAATTATATATTTTCGTTAAAATACCTATTGTATCAATAATAAACACTTGATAATCAGATAAATTTTTATTTTCTTTTTCTGAAAAAAGAAGTGTTTTAAGTTTTATTTTCTCTTTTAATTCTTGTATTTTATTAGAATTTAAACTATGTGGGGCAATAATATATTTCAAATTAGGATTTGAATTAATATAAGGTAAATATATTTCCTCATCTTCTGGCCAAGAACTTCCAAAAACAACACAAAGAGTATTATTTTTAAATTTTTCAATAAAAAATAATGAATTATCTCGTTTTAATATCTCTAAAACACGGTCAAAACGAGTATCTCCACTTACAATTACATTTTTAAGACCTATTGAGCCTAATAGTTTAGCAGAATTTTGGTCTTGAACGAAAAAATAAGTGAAATTATTTAATATTTTTCTCATTCCAAAAGAATATTTCTTAAAAAACCATTGTTTTTCTCTAAAAATACCCGAAACTAAATAAGTTGGAATATTTCTTTTTTTCAATTCAGTTAAATAATTTTTCCAAAACTCATATTTTATAAAAATAGCCATTTGAGGATGAACAACATTTAAAAATTCTTTAACTTTATAAGAAATATCTAACGGAAGATATACTACAACATCTGCATCTGTTGTATTTTTTCTTACTTCATAGCCCGATGGAGAGAAAAAACTCACAACTATTTTATGCTCTGGAAATTTTATTTTTAACCTCTTTATTATCGGAAGTCCTTGCTCAAACTCTCCCAAAGAAGCCACGTGTATCCAGATAACCTTATCTGTATTTTTTATCTTTTCTTTAAGAATAGAAATAGTTCGTTTTCTGCCTTCTACAAATAGATTAATTTTCTTATTAAACAAAGCTATAACAGGCAAAATAATTGATACTAAATAAGTTACAAAAGAATACATTTTTTATTTTATTTTATGCAAAGATAATAAAATATAAATATTTTTTTATTTTTATGAGATAATACCTGTCTCTTATACACATCTCCGAGCCCACGAGACCGTACTA
>CALFOY010000285.1 GCA_937919265.1 uncultured Capnocytophaga sp.
AGTAGCTAACACAAATAAAAAATAAACTAATAAAGAAAGAAATTTTAATTTTTGAATTCATTTTGTATAAGGAAATTTTATAAAAAAATAATTATTAAAGGCAAAGATACAAAAAATGATTGTATTTTTTTATTTAAAAATAATATTAGTAGAGAAAAAGAAAAATTCAATTATAAAAAAATGGTTAGTTATTTTCTCAATTCAATTAAAAATGCTAATTTTGCCTTTCAAAACTAAGCGTCATTCTTATAAGATGAAAATTTCATACAATTGGCTTAAAGATTTTTTAAAGATTAATTTGCCTTCTGCAAAAGTAGGCGAGCTCCTTACTGATTTAGGTTTGGAGGTTGAAGGTATAGAGAAATATGAAAGTGTAAAAGGTGGCCTTTCTGGGGTTGTTGTAGGGCAGGTTATAGAATGCCAAAAACATCCAAATGCAGATAAATTGAGCCTTACAAAAGTAGATTTAGGTAATGGGAATATATTGCCTATTGTTTGTGGTGCGCCCAATGTTGCAAAAGGACAGAAGGTGGCTGTAGCTACTATTGGTACTACTCTTTATGATAAAGAAGGTAATTCTTTCCAGATAAAAAAAGGAAAAATACGAGGAGAAGAAAGCCACGGAATGATTTGTGCAGAAGATGAATTAGGATTAGGAGAGAGTCACGATGGAATTATGGTTTTAGCCGATACGTGGGAATTGGGTACACCTTGTAGTGAAGTATTTGGCGTTGAGACAGATGAAGTTTTTGAAATAGGACTTACTCCAAATCGTGCTGATGCTATGAGTCATTTCGGTGTTGCTCGAGACCTTAGAGCTGGTTTGCTTCAACAAGAAACAACAAAAGAAGTAATAACGCCTTCTGTGTCAGATTTTTTTGTTGATAATAGATTATTGAAAATTGATGTTCAAGTAGAAAATAAAGAACTCGTTCCGCGTTATTGTGGAGTTACAATATCTAATGTAAAAGTAGCACCTTCTCCATCTTGGTTACAAAATAGGCTAAAAGCAATAGGGCTTACTCCTAAAAATAATATAGTAGATATAACCAATTATGTTCTTCACGAATTGGGACAACCTCTTCATGCCTTTGATATTCAGAGAATTTCAGGGAAAAAAATCATTGTAAAAAATGCAAATGAAGGAACCAAATTTAAAACCTTAGATGATGTTGAGCGTACATTGCATAGTGAGGATATAATGATTTATGATGCTGAAAATCCGCTTTGTATAGCAGGAGTTTTGGGAGGGGCAAATTCTGGTGTTACAGAAAATACTAGCCAAATCTTTTTAGAAAGTGCTTATTTTAACCCTATTTCTGTTAGAAAATCCGCTAAAAGACATAGCATAAGCTCAGATGCTTCTTTTCGTTTTGAACGAGGCATAGATATTAATCTTTGTAAATATGCATTGTTACGAGCAGCTATTTTGATTAAAAAAGTAGCAGGGGGCGAAATTTCTTCTGAAGTTATAGACCTTTATCCTAAAAAACAAGAAGATTTTCAAGTATTTTTAGCTTATGATAAAGTAGATAAACTTATAGGACAGGTTATTCCTCGTGATGTAATTAAGTCAATTCTTCGTTCTTTGGATATCCAAATAGCAAATGTAACAGAACGAGGTTTAGGGCTTACTATTCCTACCTATAGAGTTGATGTTCAGAGAGATGTAGATGTTATAGAAGAGATTTTACGTGTTTATGGATATAATAATGTTAAGTTTTCACAGAAAATAAGTGCTACAATGGCACACTCTTCTAAATTTGATGATTTTAATATTCAAAATATTATTGCTAATCAACTAATAGGACAAGGATTTTTTGAAATAATGAATAATAGCTTAACAACGGCTAATTATTCAGAACTTACAAAGGATATTTCTGATGAAAATTCGGTTAGAATGCTAAATCCTTTAAGTAGTGATTTAGCTGTTATGAGACAAAGTTTACTCTTTTCAGGATTAGAAACAATTAGCTATAATATTAATAGAAAACGTACTGATTTACAGTTGTTTGAGTTCGGTAAAACATATCATAAAATAAATGAATATACAGAAATCAAACATTTAACTCTATTTGTATCAGGAAATAAAACATCAGAAAATTGGAATACTTCCATTCAAAAAACTAATTTTTTCACACTAAAAGGATATTTAGTAGCTATTTTTGAACGTTTAGGTATTTCTTATGAAGAAAAGCCAGTACAAAATGATAGCTTACAAGAAGGAATCAGTTTTTATATTAATGAAACCAAAATAGCGGATTTGGGAATAGTAAAAAAATCGATTCTCAAATATTTTGGTATAAAACAAGAGGTGTTTTTTGCAGATGTTCTTTGGGAAGAAGTTTTAAATAATATTCAGAAAAAATTGACCTATAAAGAAATAGGTAAATATCCTGAGGTTCGTCGAGATTTAGCGCTTCTTTTAGATGAAAAAATATCATTTAAAAATCTTTATGATATAGCTAAAAAAACAGAGAAAAATTTATTGAAAAAAGTATCTTTGTTTGATGTTTATCAAGGAGATAAATTGCCAGAAGGTAAGAAAAGTTATGCTTTGAGTTTTATTTTACAAGATGATAATAAAACACTGACTGATAAACAAATAGATAAAGTAATGGCTCATTTACTTTCTGCTTTTGAAAAAGAAGTTAATGCACAATTACGCTCATAAAATAAGACTTTATTAAGTATAATATGGATTTTTCTTCCAAATTATTAGAAAATGCAGTGTTTGAAATATCTCAACTTCCAGGTATAGGTAAACGGACAGCATTACGGTTGGCTTTACATTTACTAAAACAGCCTCCTATGCAAGTTGAAGAGTTAGCACAGGCATTAGTTTTATTGCGAAATAATGTTAATTATTGCAAAAAATGTCATAACATTTCTGATGAAGAAATTTGTGAAATTTGCGCAAATTATCATCGAGATCCTTCGGTTGTATGTGTGGTGGAAGATATTCGAGATGTAATGGCTATCGAAAATACAGGACAATATACAGGCTTGTATCACGTATTGGGAGGGAAAATATCTCCTATAGATGGAGTAGGACCTAATAATCTGAATATTAATTCTTTAGTTCATAGAATAAAGGATGAAAATATAAAGGAAATAATTTTTGCTCTGAGCAATACAATGGAAGGAGACACTACTAATTTCTATATTTTCAAACAGTTAGAAGGTTTAGATATCACAACTTCAACTATTGCACGAGGTATTTCTGTGGGAGATGAACTAGAATATGCAGATGAAATCACTTTGGGGAGAAGCATTCTTCACAGAGTTCCTTTTGAAGTGAGGTAAAATAATAAAAAAATATAAAATAAAAATTTGAATTTATAAATAATTTTTATTACTTTTATACCTTGAAAATTACATATATTTTTTATCAAGATTTAATATTAAATCTTAACATATATTAACTAAAAATATTTAGAAATGGCAAGATATGAACTGAAATTACCTCAGATGGGGGAAAGTGTAGAAGAAGCTACTATAACTTCTTGGCTCAAAAATGTGGGCGATACAATTGAGGTTGATGACATTATAGTAGAAGTGGCTACAGATAAAGTTGATTCTGAAATTCCTTGTGACGTTTCAGGAGTTATTACTGAGATTTTATTTGCCAAAGATAGTGTTGTAAAAGTAGGACAAGTAATGGCTATTATAGAAACAGAGCCTCAAAGTGTAGGGGAGGTAGAGCCTTCTCCACAAGTCCAAAATATTGCTTTTGAAGAAGTTGTTCAGCAGGAAGTTCAGCCTGAAGTGCCTGTTATTCCTGTAAATGAAGTTCCATATCAGCCTGTTGAAATCAAACAAGAAAATATAAATTATTCACAATCAGAGCGTTTTTATTCTCCTTTGGTAAAAACAATTGCTAAGGAAGAAAATATCTCATTGGAAGAGTTAGAGCAAATTCAGGGTTCTGGGCTTGAAGGTCGCGTTACTAAAAATGATATACTTAATTATGTATCTCTTAAAAAAGGAGGCTCTTCAACTACAAGAACTTGGGAAGCTAACGTTCAAACTCCAACACAAGCTCCAATTTTAGAACAAGTACAAGATATTATTCATAATAATATTGAAACAGTATCTGAGCGTGAAGAATCAAAAGAAGATTCGCAAGTCTCTGTAAATGAAGATTTTAAAACATTAATAAGTAATGAGGAAAATCTTCAAACTCCTATTACTGAGGAATTGAAAGTGGAAGAAATGCAACCTATTGTAAGTGAGCCTATTATTGAGCCAATACAAGTTTCTTCTGAAATTTCTTCTCCAGTAGATAAAAAAGAAGAGCCAGTGCAAGTAGCTCATAAAGAAGAAGTTAAACCTGAGCCAGTACAAGAGGAGAAGGTAATATTCCCTGATTTGGATGCTTTTGTAAATAGTCTTTCTTCTCAAAATACCCAAAAAGAGGAGGCTAAACCAGTAGAACCGCAAAAACAAGTTACTTTTGCTGAAAAACCAGCAGAAATTAACATTAAAATGCCAGAAAATAAACCTGAGGAAAAACCAGCTACAATCTCTCATACACCTTCACAAGTAGATGATAATGTGGAGGTTATAGAAATGACTCGTATGGGCAAACTCATTTCTAAATATATGATTGAGAGTCGTAGAACATCGGCTCACGTACAAAGCTTTACAGAAGTAGATGTTACTCGTATTTGGAATTGGAGAAATAAGGTTAAAAAATCTTTTGAAGCTCGTGAAGGTCAGAAATTTACATTTACTCCAATATTTATGGAAGCAGTAGCTAAGGCTTTAAGAGACTATCCTATGATGAATGTTTCTACTGATGGAGAAAGAATCTTTAAGAAAAAGCAAATTAATATTGGTATGGCAACCGCTTTACCAAATGGAGATTTGATTGTGCCTGTTATAAAAAATGCAGACCAATTGAGCCTTATAGGTTTAACAAAATCAGTTAATGACTTGGCTAAGAGAGCTCGTGAAAGTAAATTAAAACCAGATGAAATAAAAGGAGGAACTTATACAGTTACAAATATTGGTGCTTTTGGTAATATTTTCGGAACTCCAATTATTAATCAGCCAGAGGTAGGTATTCTTGCTATTGGTTCTATCCAGAAAGTGCCAGCTGTAATAGAAACTCCAGAAGGAGATGTAATAGGTATTCGATATAAATTGATTCTTTCTCATAGCTATGACCATCGTGTGGTAAATGGCGCTCTTGGAGGAATGTTTGTTCAGCGAGTAGCCGAATATCTTGAAAATTGGGATATCAATAGAGAAATATAATTTATTTAAATTAATTTTTAGAAAAATACTTTGATGTTTATTAGCGTCAAAGTATTTTTTGTATTATTTATCAAATGAATAGAAAAATAATCTTATTAGGATATATGGGGGTGGGCAAAACAACCATAGGAAAACGATTGGCGGAGAAAATATTTTTTCCTTTTATGGATTTAGATACTTTTATAGAGCAAAAAGAAGGAAAAAAAATTAGCCAAATTTTCAAGGATAAAGGAGAAATTTATTTTAGAAAAAAAGAACGAGAATATTTAACTGAACTTTTAAAATCATCTTCACCGATGGTTTTATCTTTAGGAGGAGGAACTCCCTGTTATGGAGATGCAATGCAATTGGTAAATGAAGCTACTCAAAATGTTTTTTTTCTTCAACTATCTTTTCAGGAATTAACACAAAGGCTTTTGCCTCAAAAAGACAAACGCCCTTTGATTTCTCATTTGCAAGATGATGATTTAGAGGATTTTATAAGAAAACATCTCTTTGATAGAAATCCTTTTTATATGCAAGCTCATAATATTATTAATGTTTCTAAAAAAACAATTGATGAGATAGTTTATATT
>CALFOY010000286.1 GCA_937919265.1 uncultured Capnocytophaga sp.
ATGAGATTTATGCTCTGCTTTTTTGTCTATTGTAATTGATATTCCAAATTTCATATTGAAGTAGTTTAAACTTTTCAAATAAAGTAAAAGTTCCCGAAAATTAGTAATTTTGTGTTTGAGACAGTTCAGTAACTTTGGGCAAAGATACAATAAATCATTGGATTATTCCTAAGAAATATTTTGTTATATCATTTCTTATTTGTATTTTTGCGAAAAATATGCAAAAACAGAATTATGATAGTATTGCAAGATTTTAGTTTCGGAAACTTCCGATCTTTCAAAGAAATACAGACTCTAAGTCTTTCCAAAGCACCTCTGACTTCCACCAAGGATATTGCCTTGGAATCTACACATACTTTCAAGTACAAAGACAATGCTTTCCTAAAGACAAAAGCTATCTATGGAGCAAATGCTAGTGGGAAAAGTAATGTTATAAAGGCTTTGCATGCTTTTATAAAAATAGTATCTGATTCTGTAAAAGACAACAAGGTACTTTTACTGATGGATTCTTTTATAAGTATTGAAACCATATATCAGGCTGCTTTCTTTCAGATGATTTTCTATATAGATGAAGTAAAATATCGCTATGGGTTTGAAGTCCAAACAGGAAGAATTACCTCCGAATGGCTCTATGGAAAAAAGGGAAAACGAGAATTGTGTTATTTTATCCGTGAGGGTAATACAATTACAGAGATAGACAAAACAAACTTTGCCGAAGGGGTTATCTATATGAACCTCACCCAACAAGGGGGCGATACAGGGGAAATGCTTTTATCTACCAATTTATTTCTTACAGTCTTGGCTTCCTTTGGCTTTGGAAAGATATCCAAGCATATCACTAATAATCTAAGTAGTATTAATATCATCAGTGGACTGAGCAACCCTGCAATGATGAGTTATGCAAAAGAAGCTTTAGAAGATAACACTAAAAAAGAGTTTATTATTAGTATGCTAAAAAAAGGAGATACCTCCATCGATGACTTAGAGTTGAGAGAACCTGAAAAATCTGTTGATTTAGAAAAACAGAAAAAAACACAACTACTTGTTTCTAAAAGAAAATATATGGGAGGTTTAGCCCATGGGGTTTTTTCTTTTGAAAAATACGAATCGGAGGGTACACGTAAGCTTTTTGAATTAAGTCCTTACATTTATGAAGCTCTCAAAGAAGGGCGTCCTCTGGTGATTGATGAGTTCGATGCTCGCTTCCACCCTCTGTTAACTAAGCGTATTGTACAATTATTCAATTCGGAAGAGAACAAACAAACACAGTTCATTTTCGTTACTCATGATACTTCTTTGCTATCTAATAACCTTCTAAGACGCGATCAGATTGAGTTTGTCGAAAAGGATGAAGAAGGCGCCAGTCATCTCTACAGCTTAGCCGAGATCAATGGGGTACGTGCAGAAGCCTCTTTTGAAAAGGATTATATTCATGGTAAATATGGCGCAATTCCTTGGGTAGAGGATTTTTCAGAATTAGTAACCAATTCATAAGTGATATGGGGAAGAAAACCAAAGCTATAAAGGTTACTGATCAAGGAAAACCTTGGGAAAAGCGTAAAAATAGCTACCAATATGAAGCTATTAGAA
>CALFOY010000287.1 GCA_937919265.1 uncultured Capnocytophaga sp.
CTGCTCAGAAAACCTATGATATGCAAACCTTTGGAGTACATTATATAGGAGCAGCAGCTGATTGGAAATATGGTTTCTCTGGTTATGTACAAACAGGTAAAAATGTTAATGGAACAACTAAAGGAGCTTACCTACTTGCTGTGAATGCAGGCTACAAGTTCTCTCCGGATTTTTCTCTAAATGCAGGTCTTGACTATCTTAGTGGAAATGATAATAGCGGTACTTCAACTACTGATAAAGCTTTCAATCCTTTTAGTGGCACAAACCATAAGTTCTACGGATTTATGGATTACTATTATGTAAGCTTCTCTCCTTCAGTAGGGCTTATTAATCCATACCTAAGCGCTAATGTACGCATCAATGAAAAGAGCAATTTATCAGCTACTTATCATCATTTTTCTTCTGCAGGAAAAATAGCAGATGCTAATAGCAACAAACGTCGTAGCTTAGGCAACGAAATAGACCTTGTATATAACCTTAAAGTACAGCCTTTTGTAAGCCTACAAGTAGGATATTCTACTTACTTTAGTAATAAACATTTGGAAGCTCTTAAAGGTGTTAGTCAAGCTCGTGGTTATCAAGATTGGCTCTGGTGTAGCCTTAACATCAACCCTAAATTATTCTCTGCAAAATTCTAGTGTTTCCATTTTTAATTGTGTTTAAAAAATAATTAGTACTGTTGTGTTGATTTTTTGCTCAAAGCAACAGTACTAAATCTTTTAATACAATATTCAAATATATGATGAATAAAAAATGAGAAATTAAATATTTTTATTAATTTTGCAAGGCTAAAAATTACTTAGAAAACAAATGTACAGAACGCATACTTGTGGAGAGCTACGACTCTCGCACGAAAAACAACAAGTAACCCTTAGCGGATGGGTACAACGCGTCCGCAATAAGGGATTTATGATTTGGGTAGACCTACGCGACCGCTATGGCATCACCCAGCTTATTTTTGATGAAGAACGCACTGACAAAGCAGTATTCGAGAAAGCGAAAACCCTTTCGCGCGAAGACGTGATTCAGATACAAGGTACTGTTATCAAGCGTGAGGCAGCCAACGCGAATATCCCTACCGGAGAAGTAGAAATACTCGTTGCAGCCCTCACCCTGCTCAACCATTCTGAACTCCCTCCTTTTACCATTGAAGACAATACCGATGGCGGTGAAGACCTCCGTATGAAGTACCGCTACCTTGATATACGCCGTACCCCTGTGCGCGATAACCTTATTTTCCGTCACAAAGTGGGGATAATGGTGCGTAACTACCTTTCAGAACAAGGTTTTATAGAGGTAGAAACGCCTGTACTTATCAAATCAACACCCGAAGGCGCACGCGACTTTGTAGTGCCCAGCCGTATGAACCCTGGTGAGTTCTACGCACTTCCACAATCCCCACAAACCTTCAAGCAGTTGCTAATGGTAGGCGGACTTGACAAATACTTCCAAATTGTAAAATGCTTCCGTGATGAAGACCTTCGCGCCGACCGTCAGCCGGAGTTTACCCAAATAGACTGCGAAATGTCGTTTGTAGAACAAGAGGACATCATCCAAACCTTTGAAGGATTGGCAAAACACCTCCTCAAAGAACTCAAAGGCTTAGAGTTCGGGGCTTTCCCTCGTATGACTTATGCCGAGGCGATGAAAACTTACGGCAACGACAAACCCGATATCCGTTTCGGCATGAAATTCGGCGAACTCAATGACCTCGCACAACACCGCGATTTCAAGGTGTTCAACGAAGCTGAATTGGTAGTAGGTATTGCTGTACCTGGTGCCAACAGCTACACCCGCAAAGAGATTGATGCTTTGGTAGAATGGGTAAAACGCCCACAGATAGGCTCAACAGGTTTGGTATATGTAAAATGCAATGAAGATGGTAGCTTCAAATCATCAGTAGATAAATTCTATAACGAGGACGACCTCAAGGCGTGGGCAGAGCGCACTGGCGCCCAAGCAGGCGACCTTATCTGCATCCTTTCAGGAAAGGCAAACAAAGTACGTGGGCAACTGAGCGCCCTCCGTATGGAACTTGCCGAGCGTCTTGGCTTGCGCAAACCCGATGAATATGCTCCTCTATGGGTCGTAGATTTCCCTCTTTTGGAGTGGAGCGAAGAGGAAGAACGCTTCTTTGCGATGCACCACCCTTTCACCTCGCCTAAACCTGAAGATATTCCACTACTCGACAGCAACCCAGGGGCAGTACGTGCCAATGCTTACGACCTCGTGCTCAACGGCAACGAAGTAGGCGGTGGTTCTATACGTATCTTCAACCAAGAGTTACAAGCCAAAATGTTTGAGCTCCTCGGCTTTACCCCCGAGCAGGCGCAAGCACAATTTGGCTTCTTGATGAACGCTTTCAAATACGGTGCTCCTCCTCACGGTGGTTTGGCTTTTGGCTTTGACCGATTGGTAGCACTGCTCGGCGGACAAGAAACCATACGCGACTTTATTGCTTTCCCTAAAAACAACAGCGGTCGCGATGTGATGATTGATGCCCCCTCCCCTATAGATGAGGCACAACTCAAAGAACTAAGCATTCAATTAGCAAATTAGAAAATTTGTCAATTAGTAAATAAAAGGCTGTCGCAAAATAAGATTTGCGACAGCCTTTGTTGTTTCTCTCCATAAAAATCACTACCTTTGTCCTTTATTAAAACAATTCCCTATGAATGACAACCATTCCCCTATCG
>CALFOY010000288.1 GCA_937919265.1 uncultured Capnocytophaga sp.
TACATAATAATCATTTAAATAATATTGGAATGTATCTAACAAAAGAAGTAAAAGCCGACATTTTCCAAAAATATGCCGGTTCTGAAACTAACACAGGTTCAGCAGAAGGGCAAATTGCTCTATTTACACACCGTATCAACCACTTAACAGAACACTTACGTAAAAATCGTAAAGATTATAATACAGAGCGTTCGTTAGTAAAACTTGTTGGTAAGCGTAGAAGCTTACTTGATTATTTGAAGAATAAGGATATCGAAAGATATCGTGCCATAATTAAGGAATTAGGTATCCGAAAATAATTTTAACAATTTTAAGGGGCTTATTGCCCCTATTTTTATTTAACTTTTTAAACTTTAAATATAGTTTTTCATTGGAAATAAACACAATAGACCACAACACAGCTTTTTTGTTTCATTTTTAATTAAAAAAAACTATGATTCCACAAGTAAAAAGAGAAATTATAGACCTTGGTGATGGTAGAAGTATATCCATCGAAACAGGAAAATTAGCAAAACAAGCCGATGGTTCTGTTGTTGTAAGAATGGGCAACGCAATGTTGCTAGCCACAGTTGTAGCTAATAAAGAAGCTGGTGAAGGAGTTGATTTTCTTCCCTTAACAGTTGATTATCGTGAAAAATTTGCAGCTGCAGGACGTTTTCCAGGTGGTTTTTTCAAACGTGAGGCTCGTCCAAGTGACCAAGAAATACTAACAATGCGATTAGTAGATCGTGTATTACGCCCTTTATTCCCTAAAGAATATTATTGTGAAGTACAAATAATGATTCAGCTAATGTCTCACGATGAAAATGTAATGCCAGATGCTCTTGCAGGACTTGCTGCTTCTGCTTGTTTAGCTGTTTCTGATATTCCTTTTGATGGGCCTATCTCAGAGGTTCGTGTAGGAAGAATAAATGGAGAATTTGTCATTAACCCAAATCGTACCGAACTTGAACAATCTGATATGGATATAATGGTAGGGGCTTCTCGTGATTTTGTTGCAATGGTAGAAGGGGAAATGAATGAAGTTTCTGAAAAAGAAATGGCAGATGCAATTCGTTTTGCTCACGAAGCTATAAAAATTCAAATCGAAGCACAAGAACGACTAAAAGCTCAAGTAGGAAAAGGAATCCGTACTTACCATATACCAGAAGAAAATCAAGAGATTGCGAAAAAAATCTATGATTTTTGTTATGATAAATGCTATGCTATAGCAAAAGAAGATACTTCAAAACATGAACGTAGTGATAAATTTGCAGCTGTAAAAGAAGAATGTGAAGCACTCTTCTCTGAAGAAGAATTAGAAGAATATTCATCATTAATCAGTAAATATTTTGGTAAAGCTCAAAAAGAAGCGGTTCGTAATCTTATTTTAAATGAAAATATTCGTTTAGATGGTAGAAATACTACTCAAATTCGTCCTATTTGGTGTGAAGTAGGTTATTTACCATCTCCTCACGGTTCATCTATTTTCACTAGAGGAGAAACTCAGGCTCTTGCTACTGTAACTTTGGGAACTTCTCGTGAAGCGAATGTTATCGATATTCCTTCTGAACAAGGAGAAGAGAAATTTTATTTACACTACAACTTTCCTCCTTTTTCTACAGGTGAAGCACGTCCATTAAGAGGTACTTCACGTCGTGAAATTGGTCACGGAAATTTAGCTCAGCGAGCACTCAAAAAAATGATACCTACAGACTGTCCTTATACTATTCGTTTAGTTTCTGAAATTTTAGAGTCTAATGGTTCTTCATCTATGGCTACTGTTTGTGCAGGAACTTTAGCTCTTATGGATGCTGGTATCCAGATGGTTAAGCCTGTTTCAGGAATTGCAATGGGATTAATAACTGATGGTGATAAATATGCTGTCCTTTCTGATATTTTAGGAGATGAAGACCACTTAGGTGATATGGATTTTAAAGTTACAGGAACAAAAGATGGTATTACAGCTTGCCAAATGGATATTAAAATTAAAGGACTTACATATGAAATTTTAGAAAAAGCATTGGCTCAAGCAAAAGAAGGACGTATGCATATTTTAGGAAAAATAACTGAAACTATTGCTACACCAGCTGAAAACGTGAAACCTCACGCTCCTAAAATAGTTAAAATAGAAATGCCTAAAGAATACATTGGGGCATTTATAGGTACAGGCGGAAAAAATATTCAAGAACTTCAAGAAAGAACAAAAACAACTATTGTAGTAGAAGAAGTTGGAGAATTGGGAGTAGTTGAAATTTTAGGTACTGATGCAGAAGGCATTAAAGAAGCTCAAGAGGCTGTTTATGCTGTTTCATTTGAACCTAAAGAAGGAGAAGTATATAAAGTAAGAGTTGCAAGATTGGTAGATTTTGGAGCATTTGTAGAATTTGTACCAGGTAAAGATTCTTTATTACATATCTCTGAAATAGCTTGGGAACGTATAGAAAAATCTTCTGATGTATTAAAAGAAGGTGATATTATTGAAGTAAAATATTTAGGAATAGATTCTAAAACTAAAAAATCAAGAGTATCTCGAAAAGTTCTTTTACCTAAGCCAGATAAAAAAGAAAATAAATAATAGAAAAAAATCCCACTCTCAAAAGTGGGATTTTTTTATTTTTTAATTTTCCAATAAAATTTATTAATAAGAAAACCTAAGAAGAATAAACTTAAAAAAAGTAAAAACGTAATTATCAACGTTTTAAATTGAATAGGTTCACTTTCTGATACATAAATAATTTGTCCATTTGCTGTACTAACCAATCCTAAAATAGTAATAAAAATACTTGTTAAAAAATGTATTTCTAATCTAAAATCTTGCTCAGGTAAAAATTTCTGAAAACAATAAGAACCAACACTAATAAAAATAAAAATTATTATAGCTAAAATAATAGTTATGAGCTGAAAATCAACACCTGAAAAGAAAAAAATACATTGTGTAAGAACATAAAATAACGCAGGGAAAACAAGTAATCCTGAATACCATTTCAGTATTTTATACCATTTACTTTCTTTATTCAAGAAAAAACTTCGTAATGCTAAAAAACAAAATCCGATACAAACCATAGATTCAATTGTAAGTAAAACAGTTATATCACTTAATATTTTACTATTATTAAGCATATTTTCTATTGTTATTTGTGATTGATTAATTGCATAGAAATACATTTCCCAAAGGAAAAACATTACTATTCCCGCAAAAATAAGTGTTTGCCAAAGTTTCCAAAAACTTAATTTTAAAATTGTATTTATTAGAA
>CALFOY010000289.1 GCA_937919265.1 uncultured Capnocytophaga sp.
GGATTATTCCCTTTTTAAGTGTAGGAAAAAGAGGATTTAAAAGTAATTTTGATTTAGATCAATATTTTTATTGATTATCAAGAGATTAAAAACAAGGGTGCAATGGAGAGAACTTCCAATAGGCGCATTTGTGCCTCGTAGGGGTCTTGTTTGCTCTTTCCTACGAGCTCAGCTTTAAGGCTTTCAATTTCCTCTTTAAGGCGGTCTTGCTCGGCGGTTTTATCGTCCTCATAGAAGCTACTGAGCGAACAATGAATATCGCGATACTGCTGCATAGAGGAAGCAATCGCATTGTCCCCTGATGCGCTCCCCCTGCTACCTGCAAGGCTGTTAGGATATGCCTCAGCGGGGAGCGGTTGGGCAGCGGTGGTAAAGTTAGTAGTGGCGGCTTAAAAAGAAAAACAGCAAGCGCGGGGCTTACTGTTTTTTAATTGATTTGGTATTCTTAGGAGAATTATACTGATAATTTATTTTTCAGTTGGGCTATACCAGCGAATGGACATATCCCAATAGAAAGATTTAAAGACTTCTTGCATTTTCACTAAATTAAAATAACCATCGTCCTCTTTTTTAAACGCAAAGAGGTAACCTGAGTAACGAGGTCCATCAAAAGAAAATTCAAAATAGAAAAAATTATTTCTATAGAGTGCGTTTGTATCCTCATCAATATAGTTAATGCATTTTCCTCTACATTTAACAATAACTTGAACATCATTTGCTAACCAACTGTTTTCTTTTTTTAGAAACGAGATGAGAACATTTTCTGTAAGGTTTCCATCTTTATCTTTAAGGAAGTCAGAGTGGAGTACGACATTTGCTCTTAACTTATTATTATACTTTGACAGCACAAATGTTTTATAAAAACCATTTTCTTTGGGGAAATTTCTCAAGTGTTCTTTAGACAATTTCTGAGCAAAAGATAACGTGCTTATTAGAATGAAACAAATACTAATTATTTTTGTGAAATTTATCATATCCTATAGCTTCCTTAACTTTGAAGCTGTTTAAACTTTTTCCTATAATAAAATAAAAATTCCCGAAAATTAGTAATTTTGTGTTTGAAAAAAAAGAACACCAAAATTCAGGAA
>CALFOY010000290.1 GCA_937919265.1 uncultured Capnocytophaga sp.
TATCTTCTTCTGAACTCTATGATTTGGTAGATAAAAAAATACAACCAGAGCTTTCACGTGTACCAGGAGTTGCGCAGGTTAATATCATTGGAGGGCGCCAGCGTGAAATTCGTGTAAATGTAGATGCCAAAAAACTTGAAGGATATGGGCTTTCCATAGGGCAAGTACAACAACTTATAGCTGCCTCCAACTTAGAAATTCCTGCAGGTAAGCTCAAAACTCGTGAAAATAGCACTTCTATCCGTTTACAAGGAAAAATAGAAGATGTACAACAATTGCGAAACCTTACTCTTGCTTCTCGAAACGGTATTGAAATACGCCTTTCTGACATAGCCGATGTACAAGATACTGAAGAAGAAGCTACTAAAATAGCTCGTATAAATCAAGAAAATACGCTCCTACTCCAAGTACTTAAGCAAACCGATGCTAATGCCGTATCAGTAAGTGAGCAAGTGCGTGCCAAAATGGCTCAAATAGAAAAAAATTACAAAAATGAAAATGTAAAGTTACAATTAGCTGAAGATACCAGTGAATTTACTTTAGCAGCTGCTAATTCTGTAATGTTTGACCTTATCTTAGCGATTGTTTTGGTGGCTGTGGTGATGTTCTTTTTCCTTCATAGCTTGCGTAATGCTCTTATTGTAATGGTTTCTATCCCTACTTCGCTTATAGCTGCCTTTATAGGTATGTATTTCTTTGGCTTTACACTGAATCTAATGAGCCTTGTAGCTCTTTCTTTGGTGGTTGGTATATTGGTAGATGACGCTATTGTAGTTTTGGAAAATATTCACCGCCATATGGAAATGGGAAAAAATAAAGTACGTGCCGCTTATGATGGTTCTAAAGAAATTGTATTAACCGTTATGGCAATTACTTTGGTAATTGTAGTGGTATTCGTTCCGATTTCTATAGGAAATTCTATTGTGGTAAAAATCGTAAAAGAGTTCTGTTTAACTGTGGCTATTGCTACGATGCTCTCTTTACTGATGTCCTTTACTGTGGTGCCTTGGCTATATTCTCGCTTTGGGAAATTGGAACATCCTAATCCTGATACTTTTATGGGAAAACTCTCTACCAAGTTTGAAGGATTCATTAAACGTATGACACATTTCTTTTCAGACCTTTTGGTTTGGTCTTTCAAAAATAAATGGAAAACAATTATTCTTGTATTCTTCCTTTTTGTAGGTTCTTGTTCACTGATTCCAACAGGCTTCATTGGAACAGAATTTATGCAAGGAATGGACAGAGGAAAATTCTTAGTACAGTTTGAACTCAATAAAGATGTTTCTTTGGAACAAACCAACTTTATCACTCAAAAAGCTGAAAATTATCTTAAAAATTTAAAAGTAAAAGGTACTGAAAAGCCATTAATCGAAAGTATGATTACCACAGTAGGGCAATCGACTAGCGGTATGAGCGCTTCACAAGCTACTGCTTATAAATCAGAAATACAGATCACCCTTGTGGATAAAAAAGAACGTAGCGAATCCACTACAATAATTGCCGCTAAGCTCAAAAGAGAATTAAGTCAGTACTTAGTAGATGCCAAGGTGAAAACAGTGCCTGTAGGGCTTATGGGAGCAGAACAAGCACCTATAGCCTTAGTAGTTACTTCTGATAATGTAGAATTAGCCCAAGAATATGCTGAAAAGGCTTCTCAATTGCTCAAAAATGTACCTGGAGCTACAGAGGTTAAGCTCACTTCAGAGGCTGGTAACCCTGAAATTCGTGTACAAATAGACCGTGATAAGATGACGATGCTTGGGCTCAATGTGGCTACTGTTGGTACTACTATGCGTATAGCCTTCAATGGTAATGATAGTAGCAAATTCCGTACAGGAGATTCTGAATATAATATTAATATTGTATTCGAGGACGGAAGTCGTCAATCAATTGCAGATATTGAGAATATGATGTTTATCAACTCATTAGGACAACAGATTAAATTATCACAATTCGCGACAATAAGCTATGCCTCAGGACCTAGTCAGTTAGAACGTTATGACAAATCTCCATCGGTTACAGTACAAGCACAATCCGTAGGACGCCCTACAGGTACTATTGTTAAGGAATGGAAAGCAAAACTAGATGAATTACAAAAGCCTGCCAATGTACATTTTACCTTTACAGGAGAACAAGAGAACCAAGATGAAGGTTTTGGAACACTTTTAGTATCTCTTATAGCTGCTATATTGCTTGTGTATATGGTAATGGTGGTGCTTTATGATAGTTTTTCACGTCCGTTTATTGTATTATTCTCTATTCCTTTGTCGTTCATTGGAGCTTTGGTTGCCTTAGCTTTGGCTAATATGTCTCTGAATATCTTTACGCTTTTGGGTATTATTATGCTTATCGGGTTAGTAGCAAAGAACGCGATTATGATTGTAGATTTTGCTAACCACCGTAAGGAAGAAGGAGAAGATACTGTTACAGCTTTGATACAAGCCAACCACGCTCGTTTCCGTCCTATTTTGATGACAACTATTGCGATGGTAGCAGGTATGATTCCTTTGGCTATTGCTTCAGGGGCAGGGGCTGAAATCAACAATGCCTTAGCAATTGTAATTATAGGAGGACTTATTTCCTCTCTATTCCTAACGTTGATTATCGTACCTTTGGTTTATCTAATTTTTGATAATATAAGCAAGCGTTTCAGTAAAGGAACTAAACCTGATTATGACCGCTTGATGATTGCTGATTACGAACATAAAGAAATCAAAGGAGAGCACGAAATATAAATAATAGTTTCATTTAATTTAAATATCCCTTAAAATTATTAAGGGATATTTTTTTTCGAAAAGATAAAAGTAATTATAAAAAATTGTATCTTTGCTTTCGTTTTCAAATAAGCAATAATGGAAAAGTTTTTATCAAAACGAATTAACCAAATGGTACTTTCGCCTACTTTGGCAATGGCTGCTAAAACAAGAGAGCTGAAAGCACAAGGTAAGGATATTATTGGGCTTAGTCTTGGAGAACCTGATTTTAATATTCCAGAAATAATAAAACAAGCAGCCATTGAGGCTATCAACCAGAATTATAGTAAGTATTCTCCTATAGATGGTTTCCTTGAACTTAGAGAGGCCATTTGTGAGAAATTTGAAAGAGATAATCAACTTATTTATAAACCATCACAAATTGTAGTTTCAACAGGTGCAAAACAAAGTTTAGCTAATGCGGCTCTTGTAATGCTTAATGAAGGAGATGAGGTTATTTTACCCGCTCCATATTGGGTAAGTTATTCCGAAATTATTAAAATAGCACAAGGTGTTCCCGTAGAAGTTCCTACAACTATTGAAAATAATTTTAAAATAACACCTGAACAGTTAGAAAAAGCAATTACTCCAAAAACGAAAATGATTTGGTTTAATTCTCCTTCAAATCCTAGTGGAGCTGTATATACGAAACAAGAACTTGAAAATTTAGCTGTTGTACTTCGTAAATATCCAAATATATTCATTGTTTCAGATGAAATTTATGAATATATAAACTTTACAGAAACCTATACAAGTATAGCTCAAATAGATGGTTTGTATAACAGAACAATTACAATAAATGGAGTATCCAAAGCTTTTGCTATGACAGGGTGGAGAATAGGCTATTTAGCAGCGCCTGAATGGATTGCCAAAGCGTGTTATAAAATACAAGGGCAAATTACTAGTGGAGCTAATACTATTGCCCAACGAGCAACAATAACAGCTCTTAAAACTCCTATAACTACATTTCAGTATATGAAAGACGAATTTCGTAAACGTAGAGATATTGTAGTAAACTTACTAAGAGATGTAAAAGGATTTAAGGTGTATGAACCACAAGGAGCGTTTTATGTCTTTCCTGATATTTCTTATTTTTTTGGAAAAATATTACGAGGAAGAAAAATAAATACAGCTTCTGATTTTGCTCTTTATCTTTTAGAAGAAGCAGGAGTTGCCACCGTAACAGGAGAGGCTTTTGGTGATAAAAATTGCATACGCTTATCTTATGCAACTTCAGAAAAAGACCTCCGAGAGGCTATTTGCCGAATAAAAAATGCAGTAGAACAATAAAAAATATAAAACAATGAGTATCAAAAAAATAAACGTTTTAGAAGGGTTTGATATGGCTAAAAAAAATATTCTCTTTGTTGATGTAAGAGAAGAAAATGAAGTGCAAGAAATTGCCTACAATGTGCCCAATATTATAAATGTTCCCTTATCAAAAATAGCAAATCTTTATTCAGAAATTCCTAAAAATGAACCTGTTGTAATAGCTTGTAAAGGAGGAGCAAGGAGCTTAAAAGCTTGTGAAGCTCTACAAGCATTAGGTTATTCTCAGTTACATAATCTTGAAGGAGGTATTTCTGCTTGGATACAACAAGAGTTGCCGGTTCTGTCTCTTATACACATCTGACGCTGCCGACGAAGAGGATAGTGTAGATCT
>CALFOY010000291.1 GCA_937919265.1 uncultured Capnocytophaga sp.
AATTAATTGTGATAATTTATATGTTTAAAATGTATTTTTATTTAATAAATTTAACATTTATATGTGTTAAATTAGTTTTTTGTATTTGCTATTTATTGTTTATTTAGCTTTGTTTTTAGTTTAGTATATTTATTATTTATGTTTATAGTTTTTGAAATAAGTGTATTCTTTATCTTATATATAAAAAAATAGGAATTAACTCCTATTTTATATCAAATTATATATTTTGGATAGAGAGCTATCGTAAAAGGTAGATTACGTGAAGAAATACCAAGATATTCCCAGTCTGATTTTCCAGTCTCGGTAAGGTTGAGCAGGGGCAGAATAGTAATTATACTTTGTAAACCAGTAATTGAAGTGTTCAATATTGAAATAAATGCGCATAGTACGTACTTTTGCATTCATAAAAAAGTCTAATACGGGATAATTACCTATTTTTTCTTGTGATTGTACTTCAAAATCTGCTAACAAAGGATTGTATCTGTCTGCATAATAAGAAGAAAAGTATTTAAATGTAATTCCTGTTTGTAAAAACATTGCTTTTTGGAATGCATAAGAGGATAAATATAATGTATTTCGGGTTACAAGCGTAGGAACATTGATAATATCTTCACTACCTTGTAGAATTTGTTGATACATTAGTGTATTATCTAATGAAAATTTGCCGAAATGTATTTCTTTTTCAGCTTTTAATTTCAAATATTGTATATTTCCTGAATATTGAGAAGGTTTTGATTGTTGTCTTTGATTATTAATAGAAGGTTGAAGTTGTAAATATGTATAATTATTAATATTACTAATATCTAAGGAAGCATTTCCCCATTTGGTTTTCAAATCAGCAAAAATAGTTTGAGTGTTTTGTTTAGAAAAATGACTCATATTATACCAATTATAGTTTTTATAATCACTTTGATATAATAAATAACTGAACTTAGGCATTTCTGAAACGATACTTGCACCAGCAGAAATCATATTTTGGTCATTAAAAGCATAACTTAGCTTTCCGGATATATTAGTGCCTAATAAAGTTCCAATAAAGAGCTGTTCTCCTTTAGCTTCAATAGAAAAACCTTTATAATTTTTCTTCCATTCTATGCCCAATCCCATATCGGTGTCTTTAATTTGATTAGGGAGGTAATCTCGACTCTCATTAACCATTATAGAACGTAAAAAATAGTTATAAAAGTATGATTTTCCGTAAATAAAAGTTTTTCCTAAGTAAGGTAAAAGTACTTCTGTGCCTAATTTATTCACCATAGTTTGTAAACTTATGTTATCATTAAGACTAGCGGGTACATAACTCTCACCAAGGAAGGAATATGGTGCTGTTTGAGTTTGATTATATGAATATTTTTGAGTTTCGTACTCAAAATGATGTTTTAAAAGGAGTTCAGAATGGTTTTTATCAGCATTTGATAGAAAATTATATTGTTGCATAATAGAATAACGCTTAGCAGTTTGAGCAGATCCTGCATTGGTCATCATAACATCTATAGCAGCTCTGTTTTTAAACTGCGAATCACCAGATTCAAATTGTTCAACAGAGTAAAGCCCTCCATTTTCCTGTCTTTCTACTTCTTGATTGGCATAATGAGCCATTAATAAATACTTTTTATTTGGAGAAAAATAGGAAATTCCTCCTATGAAATTGCCGACAGAAGAAAGAATATTCTGATAATCACCCAACGAACGTAAAGCATTATATCTAATAAATAAATTTAAGTTAGGAGAAATATTAGCGGAAAACAAAGTATGTAACATTTGCCCTTGTTGCATTCCTGTTTTATAATCAAAAAGCGTAATAGGGGTAGGAATATAATAGTGAGCTACTTGATTGCTTGTTATGAAATAAAAATTATTAGCATTTGTTCCTATATTAGATTTTCTTTCAGGATTACGAAATGAATATGAAAGATGATTGTATGTTTGCCCCATATTAGAGAAAGGAATATACTCGAACATATCTTTTTTTATAGGATTCATTTTATACATAGCCTGGACAGAGAGTGTAGTATCAATAGAAATAGTATCTCTTTTTATTGTAATCATTTTATAATCACGAGCAGTAAGTGTAATACTATCTTTCTTTTTAGCTTTTGGTCTTGCAGATTTAAAATTTGTATTATTTTGTGCATAAAATTCTGATGAAATACACAAAAAAAGAATAGAGAATAAATATTTGATTATATTTTTTATCATTTTTTCAATTATAATTTAATTTTTTTCTTCATTTGTTCTACAACTTCGTATGCAATAGGGCAAATTTCAGTATTTTTAATAGTGATTCCTGCTATTTGATGTATTTTTTTTCTATCTGTATGAGGATATTCTCTACACGCTTTTGGTCTAACCTCATAAATAAGACAATAATTTTCATTATCAAGGAATTTACAAGGCAAATCTTGTAAAATATAGTCATTATCTTCATCAATTTGAAGGTATTTATCAATGAAAGCTTGAGGTTTTAGCTTTAAAAACTTTGAAATACGTTCAATATCAGCATTTGTGAATAAAGGTCCTGTCGTTTTACAACAATTTGCACAAGAAAGGCAATTAATTTCTTTGAAAACTTGGTTATGAATGTCTTGAACAATATAATCTAGGTTCTTAGGAGTTTTCTTTTTTAGTTTTTTAAAGAAATTTTGGTTTTCAGAACGCTTTTCAGAGGCTTGTTTTTTTAGTTTATCTAGATTCATATATTAATTCATCATCTGAGTATTATAATACTGACGATATATTCCTTGTTTTTGGAATAATTCTTGGTGAGTTCCTTGTTCTACTATTTTGCCATTTTCAAGCATTAGGATAAAATCTGCATTTCTGGCAACAGTAATTCGATGGCTGACGATAATACGAGTTTTATCTTTGGCTATTTGTGATAAATTATTTAAAATCTTCTCTTCTGTGTCTGTATCTACAGCAGAAAGACAGTCATCAAATAAATAAATATCAGCATTTTTTAATAAAGCACGGGCGATAGAAACACGTTGGCGTTGCCCACCACTAAGAGAGACACCTCTTTCTCCTAAAATGGATTCATATCCATCTTTAAAGTCAATAATGTTTTGATGTACTTGAGCTAGTTTTGCTGCTTCAATGATTTCTTCTTGAGAGGCATTAATTTTTCCGAATTTAATATTATTATTTATTGTATCAGAAAATAAAAAAGACTCTTGAGGAACAACAGAAATAGAATTTCTTAAGTTATTTAAGTTCAGTTCTTTAATGTTTTTGTTATCAATAAGAATATTTCCTTCTGTGGGGTCATACATTCTGCTAATGAGGTCTAGAATAGTTGATTTACCAGAACCTGTTCGCCCGATGATGGCTACATTTTTTCCCTTTGGGATGTGGAAAGAAATACCATCAAGAGCTTTAATATTTGTATCTGGATATATGAAAGTTACGTTATCAAAAATGATATCTCCATTTATAGGAGTTGAAGAATTATTAATATTTTGAATATCAGGTTTTTCTTGTAAAAATTCATTAATTCTTTTTTGAGAAGCCTCTGCCTGTTGTATGATGTTGCTCACCCAACCAATGGTAGCAACAGGCCAAGTAAGCATCAGTACATAAATACTAAATTTAGCTATAACTCCCACAGAATCAATCTCCCCGTCAATATATAATTGTCCTCCTATGAAAATTACAAAAATGATGCTAAGCCCTATTAGAAAAATCATCATAGGAACAAATACAGCTTCTATTTTTATGAGAGATAGATTTTTTTTCTTACCAATTGCACTTAGTTTTTTTACTTTCTCAAGAGTTCGATTTTCAAAAGCATATGCTTTTGTTACATTTATTCCAGAAAATGTTTCTTGAGAAAATGTAGATAAATCAGATAAAAATTCTTGAACTTCAAGTGTTTTTTGATGGATTTTTTTACTAATGAAATAAATTAAAATAGCTAAAAAAGGTAAGGGTAATAAAGCATAAAATGTTAAAATTGGCGAAGTGTAAAGCATAAGCGGAATGCTACACAAGAAAAGAGTAATTGTTTGCACACTATACATTATGGCAGGACCGGCATACATTCTGACTTTTCCAACATCTTCACTGATACGATTCATTAAATCTCCAGTACGATTTTGTTTATAAAAACGTTGAGATAAAGTTTGATATTTTTGATAAATTTCATTTTTCATATCATACTCAATATACCGAGAAACATTGATGATAAGCTGTCGCATCCAAAAAGTAAAAAAACCAGAAAGTAAAGCAGAACCAATGATAATCAGGGTATAATACAATAAAGTCCATTCTATAGCTGGTTGCTCAGTAGAATTATTCAAATGTTTTTGAATGGCATCAATAGAAAGTTGAACATATTCAGGCATAATTAATGAAAAAATCCTTGCTATAATCTGTCTCTTATACACATCTCCGAGCCCACGAGACCGTACTAGATCTCG
>CALFOY010000292.1 GCA_937919265.1 uncultured Capnocytophaga sp.
ATATTACATTTATAATTACTTTTTTCTATAAATTAAATCTTATTAATTCAGAATAACGAAT
This sequence comes from uncultured Capnocytophaga sp., assembly GCA_937919265.1. Classification (GTDB taxonomy): domain Bacteria; phylum Bacteroidota; class Bacteroidia; order Flavobacteriales; family Flavobacteriaceae; genus Capnocytophaga. The sequence goes on from CALFOY010000292.1 coordinate 62, forward strand.
AATTCTTCGCCTTCTTTTTCTACTTTGGCTATTTTTTTAACTGTTAAACCTTTTATTGTTTTATCCCATTTTTTATTAGAAAAAGCACTTTTTGCTTTTAGCTCTTCTAAATTAATTTTTTCTGATTGTTTAAGAAGGTCAAAAACTATCTTTTCATCATCAGAAAGCTCTACAGCTTTTTTCTCAGGTTTCATTTGTGGGAAAAACAATACCTCTTGAATACTTTCATTATTAGTAAGGAACATAATAAGCCTATCCATACCTATTCCCAGTCCAGAAGTAGGAGGCATTCCGTACTCTAAGGCACGAAGGAAATCTTGGTCAATAAACATAGCCTCGTCATCTCCTTTTTCTGAAAGTTTTAGTTGTTCTTCAAATCTTTCTCGTTGGTCAATTGGGTCATTGAGCTCTGAATAAGCATTTGCAATTTCTTTACCACAAACCATTAATTCAAAACGTTCTGTTAAAGCTGGATTATCTCGATGTTCTTTAGTCAAAGGCGACATTTCTTTAGGATAATCTGTTATAAAAGTAGGTTGTATAAAATTGCCTTCACATTTTTCTCCAAAAATCTCATCAATTAATTTACCTTTACCCATTGTTTCATTAACTTCAATACCAATAGATTTGGCAAATTCTCGCAATTCATCTTCACTTTTGCCTGTTATGTCAAACCCTGTAAATTGCTTAATCGCATCTGTCATTGTTACCCTTGGGTAAGGAGCTTTAAAATCAACTTCATATTTTCCAAAAGTAGCCTTTGTTGTTCCATTTACAGCTTTGGCACAATGTTCTAAAAGCTTCTCTGTAAAATCCATCATCCAGTGATAATCTTTATAGGCCACATATATTTCCATTGCTGTAAATTCAGGATTATGAGTTCTATCCATTCCTTCATTACGGAAATTTTTTGAAAACTCATAAACACCATCAAAACCACCTACTATCAATCTTTTCAAATATAACTCATTGGCTATCCGCATATAAAGAGGAATATCCAAAGCATTATGATGAGTAATGAATGGACGTGCAGAAGCCCCTCCTGGTATAGATTGTAAAACTGGAGTTTCTACCTCTAAATAGCCTGCATCATTAAAGAATTGACGCATAGCATTGAATAATTTAGTTCGTTTTAAGAAAACTTCTTTTACGTGTGGATTTACAACCATATCAACATAGCGCATACGATAACGCATTTCAGGATCTGTGAAAGCGTCATATACATTTCCATCCGCATCTACTTTAGGCATAGGTAAAGGACGTAAAACCTTGCTAAGTAATACAAAGTTTTTCACTAAAATAGTTTTTTCTCCTACTTGAGTGGTAAAAAGAGTACCTTCTACCCCTATAAAATCTCCTAAATCTAAGAGTTTTTTAAACACTTCATTATAAAGTGTTTTGTCTTCTCCTGGGCAAATTTCATCTCGGTTAAAATATAGCTGTACGCGCCCCTCGCTATCTTGCAAAGATGCAAAAGAAGCCTTCCCTTGAATACGAACAGACATTAATCGACCTGCAACCACTACTTCTTTACCTTCTTGGTAGTTTTCTTCTACTTGTTTTGATGTAGTATCAACAGGATATAAATTTGCTGGATAAGGATTTATCCCTAATTCTTTTAGTTTGCTAAGTTTTTCTCTACGGATAATTTCTTGTTCTGATAACATTTTATAAATAAAGTTTTAAAAATGAAAATAAAATTGTTTTTCACTAAAATTATTTGAAGTGCAAAGATATAAATATT
>CALFOY010000293.1 GCA_937919265.1 uncultured Capnocytophaga sp.
ACGAGATCTAGTACGGTCTCGTGGGCTCGGAGATGTGTATAAGAGACAGGAACTAAGAGGTACTATTAATTTAGAAAATATCAAAAAAGCGTACCCTGTAAATATGGATTTGGACTTAAAAGGAATCCTAAAAGCAGATATTATTACAGCTTTTGATATGGCTTCCGTTGAGAACAAACAATATGAAAAAATTAAAAATTCTGGGCATGCTTCATTAGAAAATTTCACCTATATAGGAGCTGGATTTATACATCCATTTCATATAGAAAAAGCAGGTATTTCATTTAATACCAGCATGATAGACTTAACTGACTTTAATGCTAAAACAGGAAAAACAGACTTTAATCTAAAAGGTAATTTAGAAAATTTCTATGGTTTCATTTTTAGGAATGAAGTTCTAAAAGGTAATTTTAGTCTAAATTCAAACCTTATTAGTGTTAGTGATTTTATGCAACAAGAAACTGCTGCTGCTACTGAAACTAAAACCACTAACGAAGAGCAAAAAAATACCCAACAAACAAAAACAGAAATCAAAATTCCTGCTTTCTTAGATTGTACTTTTAATGCTGTTGCTAAAAGTGTTATTTATGATAATTTAACTTTAAAAAATGTATCTGGAAAACTTATAGTAAAAGATGAAAAAGTAGATTTACAAAATTTACAAACTGATATTTTTGATGGAAAAACAGCTATTTCTGGTAATGTATCTACCAAAGGAAATACTTCTACATTTGCAGTTAATTTAGATATGAATAGATTGAATGTTATCCAATCTTTTACTCAAATAGAAATGTTGAAGAAAATTTTACCTATAGCAAAAGTTGTTGAAGGATTTTTTAGTTCAAAAATAAATGTTTCAGGAAAATTAACTCCAGAACTTACTCCTGACCTTAACACTATTTCAGGTAGTTTATTTGCATCATTAATTGATAGCCGAATAAAAGATACCTCTCCTTTAATTTCTGCTTTAGATTCTCAATTCAATAAATTGAATCTTTCAAAATTGAATCTTAATGATATTAAAGCTAACATAACTTTTGAAAACGGAAAAGTTGTCATAAAACCTTTTGATATTAAATGGAACAATAGTACTATAAAAGTAGCTGGTACTCATGGATTTGACCAAACAATGAATTATAATTTGATTTTTAATGTACCACCAAGTATGTTAGGAGGAGATGCTCAAAATATTCTCTCTAAATTAACCGATACAGAACAACAAAAATTAGGAAATATCCCTGTAAATATTGTTGTTGGTGGAGATTTTAGCAAACCTAAATTATCTACTGATATGAAGCAAGTTGCAAATAATTTAACTCAACAAATTGTTAAAGCACAAGCAAATAAATTGACCAATAAAGTAGTTGATGAAGTAAGTAATAAAGCCTCTGATTTGTTAGGAAAAGCTCTTGGAGGTAAAACTGAAGCTGTACAAGATAGTTCTAAAACTCAAACTAAACAACATGTTCAAAAAGCGGTTAATAATGTATTAAATGGGCTTTTTAATAGAAAAAAAGATACTACATCTTCTAAATAATTGAATTAATAAATTTTTAAATATTTTTCAGTAATTTCTAATGATTGATACACCAAGACATCAAGGATTAAGAAATATTTTAGCTCAAGACTTAGAAAAAAAAGGAATACAAGATAAAAATGTACTAAATGCTATACGGAAAATTCCTCGACATCTTTTTTTAGATAGTATTTTTGAGGAGCAAGCCTATAAAGATATGGCTTTCCGTATTGCTGCAGGGCAAACAATTTCAAGACCTCATACTGTTGCTTTTCAAACCGAATTGTTACAGGTAAAAGCAGGACAAAAAGTTTTAGAAATAGGAACAGGAAGTGGATATCAATCAGCTATCTTGGTTTCTCTAAATGTTAATTTATATACAATAGAAAGACAAATAGAATTATTTAAAAAAACTAATTTATTTCTTAAAAAAATTAACTTTTATCCTAAAAAAATAGTCTTTGGAGATGGTTATAAAGGTCTCCCAGATGAAGCTCCTTTTGATAGAATAATTGTAACTGCTGGGGCTCCTTTGGTTCCTAAAGCATTACTTTCTCAATTAAAAATAGGTGGAAGGCTTGTTATTCCTGTTGGTGAAAATACTCAAATAATGAGTGTTTTTGATAGAATTTCAGAAAAAGAATTTAATAAAAAAGAATTCGGTACATTTGAATTTGTTCCTATGTTGGAGCATACTCACGCCCAAAAAAGATAATACTTAAACACAGATAAAATGATTAAAAAAATTAGTTTATTTTTAACTTTTTTACTTTTTATCAATTGTAATAAAAAAAATGTTCAACTTCCACAAATAGAAAAAGTTGAGGTTGATGATATGCACGATTATTCGGAAGTTTTTATTTTTTTCAATGAAAAAGAAAAAACTTCTGAACTAAATCGGGATAATTTAATAAGTTCTACACATTGGGTTTTTCATATTGATAAAAGATGTTCTTTATATGAGGTAAGTAAAAATATTATTTTTTTACAGGAAAAGAAAGCAAATCCTTTTAATCCTCATTATAATCCTGATTCTCATAATTTTTTCTCCATTGCTCAAATAAAAGAAAAAAAATTAGGATTTATTGATTTTACAGAATTTAATTTTAAAGAATTCCAAAAGAACGATACTATAAATCCTAATGATATAGTATTTGTTTGCAAAAATGAAATACAAATTAATAATAAAAAAATTAATCTTGAGTCTTTAAATATTTCAGAAAACAATTCTTATATTTGGATATTTGACGGAAATTTATCTTTTCAAGACTTTATTACTATTTTTCATAAAATCAGTTATCTTATTACTAATAAAGAAATTTTTATCTTAAAAGAAATAAAATGTTAATTTCTATTAATTTTCAAAATCTTAATTTAATAAATATTATAGATGTTTTATTAGTATGCCTAATATTATACTATATTTATAGACTATTAAAAGGCACTGTTGCTATTAATATTTTCTTAGGTATTCTCATTATTTTTACTATTTGGAAAATAACACAATATGCTGGTTTAAGGTTACTTAGTAGTATTTTGGGACAATTTACAGGAATGGGGTTTTTAGCCATTGTCATTGTTTTCCAACAAGAAGTACGTCGCTTTTTATTAGCCTTAGGTTCTACTAATATTTTTAAGAAAAATTTGATTTTAAGAAAAATTTCTTTTCTAAGTGGAACAAAAATAACTCCCAATATTAAAAAAAATAGTGAAATATTAATTTCTGCTTGTAAAAAAATGGGAAGTGAACGAACAGGAGCTCTCATTTTATTGGAAAGAAATCAATCTTTAGAGTTCATTAAAACCTCTGGAGACTCTATGAATATTGAATTAAATCAACCCATTTTGGAAAGTATTTTCTATAAAAATAGTCCTCTTCACGATGGGGCTATAATTATACAAGAAGGCTACATAGTTGCAACAAGGGTTATTTTACCTGTTATTACTCAAAATTCTATTCCAAAACAATATGGCTTACGACACAGAGCCGCTATTTCTATCACTGAAAAAACAGATGCTTTGGCTCTTGTTGTCTCAGAAGAAACAGGGAAAACTTCATACATCAAAAATGGGGATTTTGTTACATATAATACCGAAGAAGAATTGTTAAAAATATTAGCAGAAGACCTTTCAAAATGATAAATGAATTTTTCTTACATTATCTTTGGAAATATAAATTAATTAATACCAATAATTTAATATTAACCAATGGAGAAAAATTAGAAATTATTTCCTTTGGAGAATATAACAAATATGCAGGTCCTGACTTTGTTAGCGCAAGGCTTATCATCGGAAAACAACAATGGGCTGGAAATGTAGAAATACACACACGTTCTTCACTTTGGTATGCTCACGGACACGAAAAAGACCCTGCTTATGGAAATATTATATTGCATATTGTATGGGAACACGATATAGAAATATTTGATATTCAAGGAAATATTATTCCAACTCTTGAACTAAAAAATAATATCCCTGAAAATATCCTTACTAATTATCAAAATTTATTTAACAAAAATAAAAAATTTATTCTTTGTGAAAAACAAATTCAATTATTTGATAAACAGAAAATTAAACTTTGGTTAGAAGATATATATTTTGAACGATTAGAAGAGAAAGTAGCTCTTATCCTGAATATGTTAAAAAATACTGAGAATGATTGGGAGCAAGTT
>CALFOY010000294.1 GCA_937919265.1 uncultured Capnocytophaga sp.
CATTACTATAGACTATGTCAATAAATACACAATATTCTTTGTTTTTATATTTACATTCTGTTTTTTTTTCCTCTATTTTTTTCTTCTTTTCTACAATATTCATTCTTCTACATATAAGTGGTGATCATTTAATTTAGGGTCTATTATTTTTTGATAAGGATCTTTTTTAAAATCAAAATCAGCTATATCTTTTGCTTTTCCTGCATGTACATGAAGTTTGTCATCATTTGTATGAACAACAACCACAACATTTTTAATCCCTCCTCCTTCTTTAGGAACTTCATATTCATAAATTCTTCCTTCATGGGATTCTTGTGGATGATAAGCCATGTTTTTTTGTTCTGTTCCCTTAAATTCTATATCTTTAGAAATTCTCCATTATCTAATAAATTGTTGATTTTTAGGAACTCCAGCCAATTCTTTCGCTCTATACATAGCATGTTTAAGAGATTTAAAAGGATTACCTTTAGATCCAATCGGTTTATTCTCACAGTCCAACCCAAACACATCTACCCACCAATTGTTATTAGCTACATAAGCGTATAGGTTGGGGTTATTACCATTTAATCTTATTGGGTCTTGTGAAATATACGCCCCTGTCTCAGGGCTATAATACCTAAACCTATTATAAGCGAGATTAGTCTCAAAATCATAGTATTGCCCTTGGTAAAGGAATGGTATAAAGGGGCGTACGTCATCTCCTAAGGAGGACACTTTAATTTCTCTTTTTACCCGTCCATATATACGCCAATTCCACCCACAAGTGCAATTTTTTAAATTATACCCCCGCTGGCGCAAGCTTGCAGCTTGTGCCCAATTCAGAATTCACAATTCTCTCCCCATCCTACTTGTCCCACTCGTCCCACCTGTCTCACCCGTCCTAGCAGTCCCACAAATCATAATTCAAAATTCATAATTCATAATTCCCCTCGCACTATTTAGAGCGCATTATAGGCTTAAAAAACTCTTTTCTCTATGATGGGTAAAGGAATATAGTCGGGCAATTTTTTTGTATTATATTGATTAGTAAGTTGTTACGATTTTAACAACACATCTGATACATTACCCAAAAAAATAAATAACACCTACAGTTAGAGACTTCTTGCATTTAGGACACTTTAGGAATAAACCTTGATCTCGTATCATTGACAATTTTTCTTTTCCTATTTTAAAATTATTTGGGTATATTTGTACAGTATCTACAGTTAATGTATTTCTAAGTATTTCATTGCAATGAAAACAAATTACTTTGGGAGTAAATTCAGTTTTAATAGAGTACTTAAAATCTATATCTTTATAGTTATTTTCTTGTACTTTTCTATCTATATCTTTTAAATTAGTATACTTAAACCAATACAAATAATATAATATCTGTTTGTAGGGAGAAATTGGATACTTAGTTAAAACCATTCTACATACTTTTAATATATTGTCAATAGAAACATAATCTCTAATATCAAATATAGGTTTTGAAATAGAATTATCAGTTTCTATTCTATAATTGAAATTATCAAAATAGATCATTTCTGAATTCTCTGGGCAAATTCTTTTTTCCATATGTTTAATTTACTTTTATCATATGAAGTACAAGAACTTCTGATTCACCTCCTTTTGTTTGAGTTATAAAATCATTTGTTTTTGTTTCATATATGGTACTACCAAATTCTCGACTCTTATCTTTATTTGTTGAGAAAGATATCATAGATCTTCCTGCAGGAATATCTATCTCATTTCCTTCAAATGAATGTGCATTTACATAGGCTTCTAAACTTTCACGATAAGCCACATTCTCATCATGAGCTTTTTGCGAAGCTTTTAAAGCTATATCTATGGACTTTTGATTTGATCTACCGTCTAAATATTTGGCATCTAAAAAAACTTCTCTTGCAGCATCACTCATTATATACCCTGTTTCTTCAGCAATATCATGTTCTATTTTTCTATTAGTACCTCTGTATATTGTAGTTCCACAAGAAAATACATCCACCCACCAGTTGCTATCCTCTACATACGCATACAAGTTAGGATTCCCTCCTTCCAATCCTATTGGGTCTTGCGAGATATAACTGCCAGTTTCAGGGCTATAATACCTAAACCTATTATAAGCAAGATTAGTTTCAAAATCATAGTACTGCCCTTGGTAAAGGAATGGTATAAATGGGCGTACGTCATCTCCTAAAGAGGAGGCTTTAATTTCTCTTTTTACCCGTCCATAAATATCGAGCTGTCGATTCCAAACCTCGTTACCCTCGCTATCAATAGCAAGTATAGGAGTACCCAAGTGGTCGCTTATGATAGAGTACGCTTTACCGTTTACTAACTTCGCTGTAGGTACAAAACCCTCAAACACCCAAGTAGTAAGCTCTGTATGCTCAGAGTTGTCTTTCTTAAAGGTCTCGTGCAGGAGCACATTCCCGTCCCATACAAAACGGAAGGTGGAAGCCACGGCGTTTCTCTAAACGCCTACCGATTGAATTCCTTCCCAAGTAATGCTCTTTTCTTTTAAGTTCTTCTCAAAGTTCGCTAACTTATTGTAGAACTCAACTACATCTAGCGACTAACGACTAATCACTAACCAACTTTCTCTCTTCAAACCCAGCTTTTTTCAGTTCGGGCGACAGAAAATCGTAATGGTTTACCCCGTATAGCAGTATAATCTTCTTATGAGGGGTCGCCAGCAGCGTAGCCAATAGGTATTCATCGCGGTAGGTGCGCAAAAATAGCCGACTATACTCCTTGTATTGTTTGCAGTTGTATTTTGCATTGGGCGGCGTAGCGTAGTCGCAGCTGTCCAATACTATAGGCGAGTGGTCAGCCTCTATTTGCGCCACTAACTGACGCATATTCAGGTCTACCCTAAAATCCTTTTCAATGTCAATACCTGTATTTTCTTCCGTCTGACGGGTATAACTGTCAAACCCTTTTTTAAAAGGCGAAGTCTCATTATTTTTATCCGTATAGATGCCTTTGAAGTAATAACCCGTTATTTTCCGCACTTTCAGTAGCAAAGTGTCCTGCAAAAGCGAATCCGAAGTGCCATAAGTCAGGTTTTCGTAGTATATTTTATAGCCTTCATTGCGTTTTTGAGTTACGAACTGCTTAATTTGACCGTAAAATTCAGGCTGCCCTAAGTGAATCATCGGTATATAGATAATTTCCTTATCGTTTTTGGTGAATACCACCGCCTTTTTAAACGGATTTTTCTCCTTAAAGCTAATAAAAGAGGAGCTACACCCTCCTAAAAGCAACGCCCCACAGAGGAGCATCAAAAAGTTTTTTGTCATAGTTTTTTTCTTATAATTTCTTTATTTGAAAATAATGAAGCAGCAAAAGTATAAAAAATAATTAAGAATTCTTACCTTTGCCCCACAGAAAAAATTTCTAAACGCACTTACCCTATATAAACGATATAGGAACAATACAGGAACGATACAGGAAGAGCGAACAATAATCGAACAATTAGCGAAGTATAAACGTCTAATAATCGACCTTAAAACAGGAAAAAACACTCTTTATGATGTATTATGCTCGTGTATGAGTTCCCCCTTTAAGTTATAAGGTATATTACACCGTTATGATGCTCGTGTATGAGTTTCCCCTTTAAGGTATATTACACCGTTATGATGCTCGTGTATGGGCTCCCCCTTTGAAGGGGGCAGGGGGGATGTTTATTTAAAGGGAATGTCTAATTATGATGTATGATGCTCGTGTATGAGTTTCTCCTTCAAGTTATAAGGTATATTACACTGTTATGATGCTCGTGTATGGGCTCCCCCTTTGAAGGGGGCAGGGGGGGGATGTTTATTTTAAAAAGGGATGTTTATTTTAAAGAGGGATGTTTATTTAAAGGGGAGATGTTTATTTAAAGGAAATGTCTAATTAATATTAAAAAAATGCCACAAGAGATAGAACGAAAATTCAAAGTAAAAAACGACACTTACAAAACCCTTGCCACGCACAAGATGCGCCTCACGCAGGGCTACCTTAGCTCCGTACCTGAACGCACGGTGCGCATACGTCTCAAGGGCGATGAGGCTTTCATCACCGTCAAAGGAAAGACCAATGAGGCAGGCACTACCCGTTTCGAGTGGGAAAAGCCTATAAGCGTAGCCGAAGCGCAGCAGCTGCTCGCCCTTTGCGAATCGGGTATTATCGATAAGACCCGCTATCTGGTGCCCAATGGCGACACCACCATTGAGGTAGATGAGTTTCACGGCGACAATGAGGGCTTGTTAATCGCCGAGATAGAACTCCCTACGGAAGATACTCCTTTTCACCACCCCGACTGGTTAGGCGAGGAAGTCACTGCCGACCCAAGGTACTACAACGCAATGCTCACCCATCACCCTTACAAAAAATGGCGCTAAAAACTGCCAATCCAAAATAATTTCGTACTTTTGCAAAAATAATCAACAAATCGACACATTAGCAAAATATGACAAAATACAATCCCACTGATTTAGAACAAAAATGGTACGCCTATTGGCTTGCCCATAATTATTTTCACTCAACCCCCGATGAGCGTACGCCTTACACCATCGTTATTCCGCCCCCTAACGTTACAGGGGTGCTCCATATGGGGCATATGCTCAACAACACCATTCAAGACGTGCTTATCCGCCGTGCCCGCCTCAAAGGCTTCAATGCTTGCTGGGTGCCGGGTACCGACCACGCTTCTATCGCTACCGAGGCTAAAGTGGTAGCCAAACTTAAAGAACAAGGCATTAAGAAATCCGACCTCACTCGCGAGGAGTTCCTCGTACACGCGTGGGAATGGACGCACCAATACGGGGGGGTAATCCTCGAACAGCTCAAGAAATTGGGCTGCTCTTGCGACTGGCAGCGCACTAAATTCACTATGGACGAGGAGCTTTCGGCTTCCGTTATCAAAGTCTTTGTCGATTTGTATAATAAGGGACAGA
>CALFOY010000295.1 GCA_937919265.1 uncultured Capnocytophaga sp.
ATGAACATCTACTCCATTAAGTAAATCCATTTGATTCGATTTCCATTCTATATTAAAAGCAGACTCTGGCAAAGGAATACGCAAAACTACCTCTTCATTATAACAAGCATTACTTGGTAAAATAGTAGGTACAATATCCTCTGCACTAAAATCCGAAATCGGGAAATTTTGCTCTGATATACAACCAGAACTAAACTTGATAATATATCTTTTGCCTGCTGCATAATTCACTCTTGGGATATTATTCCAGCTTTGATATACATTTGCCAAAGCAGGTGGTGTGTTCAACTGTATAGGCTGAACTAATGAACCATCACTATGCTTGGCTTGTTGCAAATTTGTAATTTCGCCACTAGCTTGCATATCCCCAACAAATAACTGATAAACAATAGGATATCTTGTATTTTGTCCTTCTCTTATTCCAAAAACGACATTCCCAGTTCTATCATTAGTAGGGTCACATAAGGTAGTAGAAATATCCAAATCTATTGGGGTATATTTCTCTATTTTTACAGGAACAAAAGCAAAGGTATGTTTTACTCTTCGTTCTGTTTTATCCTCAAATTTAGGCTTCCCGTTAGCATCAATTCCACTATATGTTGCATAAGTTGAATTCGGATCATAATCAACAGCTGTATAATGGTTTTTTGCTAAATAATCAGGAGATACCCCTACTATATAATTTCCAAAAGGAACGTTTTCAAAAATTCCATCATATACAATAGGACGAGTCTCCGTTCCATATTTATTGTGAAATGCTTTACGTGAAATTTGCCTTCCTATTCTATCTTTAAGAGGTTTAGTTGTATTAGTTGGATCTGTATCTTCAAATAAATAATAGGTATTAAGAGTATAAGCATAATAGGTAGAATATTCTAAATTAATTGTACCCGTGCTTGATGCTGTCGCAGAGCCTTGATTAACACAATTAGTCGTAGCTGTTACATTAAAATAATTATATTTTACATCATATGCTTTATGATTATATTCTCTTTGGTAAGAAGAACAATTATCACTTAGTGTAATAAGATATTTACCTGGCAATAAATCTGCTATCACAAAACTATTATTACCATCTTTCTCAGGATACCATTCAAATGTATAAGGGAAAGTAATTTTATATTGTGTAGCTAAACTACCTGGCAATGTTGCTGTAAAAATATCAGGATTTGGCACAGTGCTTCCTGGTGCTGGTTCTATTTTTACTTTTAACGGATTAGACGCTGAAAAACGAAAAGGTAACACTTGGTGTCTATAAAAATTCAGTGTAACACGTCCATCAAAAGTACTAGCTCTATAAGAGTCTATACTTATATTTTTGAGGTCTGTATCTTGCGTTAAGTCTATTATTTCTGATAAATAATATTTACAATCTTTAATATTTTTAGCAGGATTAACATTAATATTCCTTCCAAAAGAATTGATAGGATCATAATCTGGTGAAGAGGTATTAGTATTACCCAATGTATAAACCTCTACTTTATATTTACCAGGTGAAAGCCCCCAAGAGTAAAGCGTATTCCATTCTCCTGTTGTGGTATTTAGCCAAGGAAAAGATTTTTCTTCATATTTTCTACCTGTATTAGGATTGGTTTCCAATACCCAATTATTTGGAGAAACTTCTCTCCAAATACGTTGTACTATTTTATTTTCACAAAATCCTAAATATAAATCGTGATCATAACCATTAGCCAAACTTCTATTTCCATACCCATAATTATAATAGCGAGTAGCTATCCGAGCTTTTTTCCCTGTACAAGTACCTTGTGTAGGGTATTCACCATTAGAATTAAAAAAGTGAGTTGTAAAATGATCATTACGAATAGGATTAAAACTTTGAGTAATTGTGCGCTCACAATCTTCATAGGTAATAGAAATTTCATCACCTGCCTTGAATGTATCAAAGGCTCCCATATCACCTGCTTCATTTTTTACTTCATAATACCAATGTCGAACCCAATCATTATGTAAAGCAAAATTATCACCTGTTTTAAAAGTATTATCAGGCAATTTTACTATCGGAAGACGATCTTTGGTTTCTATTTTTTTAACAAATGTTTGGCTACCTCGTTTAATTGTAATAGTCATCAAACCTGGGAAAAATTCTTCTTCCATTCTTATACTATTAGAGTTATAACGAAGGTGCGCCCAAACCTCAAATTCATTACAATTAGAACATTTTGGTTTTTTGATTGTAATAATAGGAGCAAAACCTCCGTTAGGTTCCAATATTGTACCTCCAGGGAAATATGTATATTTTTTACTTAAATTTTTAACATATTCACAATTAGAACCTAAATCTTTTATAACCAATTTATAATCTTTATTTGCTCTAAATTTATGAGCTACAGAGCCTTCAACAGTTATTTTTGTAGTCCCTGTTGTTTCTGGTATAGAAGGCGTTTGAGCTATAAGAGTTGCTCCTTCATAAACAAATGCTTGATATGGTCCAGTTCCTATATCACTTTTTATCTCAGCTGTTATTATTCCGTTATGAACACCTGTTTTCAATGGACGACATACTTCAAGATTAGGTTCTCCTCTTACGAAAGAGTTACCTACTTGAACATCTCCAATAGTTACAGAAAAGATTGTTTTATCATAAGCAAAAGGACACATACCTTGTACCCTATCATCTATATAAACATAATACTTCGTAGCACGTTTAATAGGCATAGCAGCCGTACCTTGTAGTGTAATAACTGTATTAGCCCCCGTAGATTTTGGAGTAGAAGCAGAAGTGTATACAGGTGTAGTAAGATTTCCTTCTTCATACAATTGCACTATATATGGTCCATATCCTCTACTTTCTCCATTCTCTGTATTTTTCAAAGTAACAATTACCTTTCCATCTACACCACAATAAGAAGTAGGTGGCGTAGAAGTTATTTTAGGTAAATACTCTCTATAAGTATGAGCCAAAGTCTGTTGCTTTGGGGTGGTACTTTCATTTGTTCCATCTGTTTTACGAATAGTAACCTGATAATCTCCATTGGTAAGAGATAAAAATTCTGCTTTACCAGCGGTAATTATTTTCTTATCAGCTTCTTCATAAATATTATTACTATTTTTTCTATAAAGGACAGCATTCCAAGTATCACAATTTGGAGCGGTTACAGTAATTTTAGAATTACATATCCCTTGTGTAGGTGTAACTGTAAAATTATTGGAATCACATTGAGCAAATCCTTTATAATTAATTAACAATAGTAAAAACAATATACACTTAGTAAAATTTTTCATAAATATATTATGTTTAATTTTTTCAAAATCAATGATATATGATATTTTTTTCATCAAATAATAGGTTACTATGGATTAGGCAAATATAAAAATTTAATTCTAAATAAAAATATTTTTGTTATTTTTTATTTAAAAACAAAAATAAAACTCTCTTTTATTTTTCTCTTAAAAAAAAAGTCCCTACATTTGCCGGAAAAAGTAATTAGTCGCCAGCCCTGTAGGGTTGTCTGAGGACTTTTGTCGGGCTGCTGTTTTGGCAGTTGTAAGTTTTTCGGACTGTGTTTAAGACTAATGACTAAATCTAACGACTAAAAACTAAAAATATGTCTCAGAAAGGTAAAGTAGCCCAAGTAATCGGCCCTGTGGTAGACGTAGTGTTTGCTTCGGACAAGGAGCTTCCACGCATCTATGATTCTCTTGAAATTGCAAGGCCTGACGGCTCTAAACTCATTTTGGAAGTCCAATCGCATATAGGCGAGGACGTGGTGCGCGCTATCTCTATGGATTCGACCGAGGGTCTTAGCCGCGACACTGAGGTTATCGCAACTGGTAGCCCTATAAAAATGCCTGTAGGCCATGATATTTACGGCCGCCTGTTCAACGTAATTGGCGATGGTGTAGATGGTCTTGGGAACCTGCCTAAGGAGGGCAACGACGGTTTGCCTATCCACCGCGAAGCTCCTAAATTTGAAGACCTATCTACGACTACAGAGGTACTCTTCACAGGTATTAAAGTAATTGACCTGATAGAACCTTACGCCAAAGGGGGTAAAATTGGTTTGTTTGGAGGTGCTGGAGTAGGCAAAACGGTGCTTATACAAGAGTTGATTAACAACATTGCCAAAGGGCACGGTGGTTTGTCGGTATTTGCAGGGGTAGGAGAACGCACCCGCGAGGGGAACGACCTACTGCGCGAAATGCTTGAATCGGGCATTATTAAATACGGCGATGCCTTTATGGAATCAATGGAAAAAGGCGGTTGGGACTTGAGCAAGGTAGACAAAGAGGCTCTGAAAGAGTCTAAAGCTACGTTTGTTTTCGGCCAGATGAACGAACCCCCCGGAGCACGTGCTCGAGTGGCGCTCTCTGGACTTACTATTGCGGAGTACTTCCGCGATGGCGCAGGGGACGGACAAGGGAAAGACGTACTTTTCTTCGTAGACAATATTTTCCGTTTTACTCAAGCGGGCTCCGAAGTATCAGCACTATTGGGACGTATGCCTTCGGCAGTGGGTTACCAACCTACACTAGCTACTGAGATGGGAGCGATGCAAGAGCGCATCACCTCTACTAAAACGGGTTCTATCACCTCTGTACAAGCGGTGTATGTACCTGCCGATGACCTTACTGACCCTGCCCCTGCTACTACTTTTGCGCACCTTGATGCTACTACGGTATTGTCGCGTAAAATTGCTGAGTTGGGTATTTACCCTGCAGTAGACCCCTTGGACTCTACTTCGCGCATTCTTACTCCTGAGATTTTGGGCAAAGAACACTACGAATGTGCACAACGGGTGAAAGAGTTGTTGCAACACTACAAACAGCTACAAGATATTATTGCTATCTTGGGTATGGAAGAGCTTTCTGAAGAGGACAAGCTTGCTGTAGCACGTGCTCGTAGGGTACAACGCTTCCTTTCTCAGCCTTTCCACGTAGCAGAGCAATTTACAGGTATTC
>CALFOY010000296.1 GCA_937919265.1 uncultured Capnocytophaga sp.
ATCTTTCTTTTTAATTTCCATTTTATATATTTTATTTAGTTATTCCTTTAAATGTATTTTTCCCATCACCATATAGTTTATAAAACGATTTTAAAGGAATTCCTGTGCCCTGTTTTATATCCCTTGGAAGTTTCACTTTATTAATATCTTGTGAAATAGAGTTATTGACTTTTGAAAACAAGCTACCTTTTCCAGCTTGTTGTTGTGCTAAAGTTTGCCCTGTAGATAAGCCTGTACTTTGACTTAACTTAGTCTCTACCACTACCATATCTTGTATATTACCTCTTGCATCATATTTAATCCAAACTTGGTCGGCAATAAAGAACTCACCTTGCTTGTTACAAGGAGGGGTTAGTCCAGGAAGACAGAAATGTTTTTACATATTGTAAATAGGTTCTGTATTGTCTAAAATCTCTTTAAGTTCTTTAGAGGCGTTGTAATATCTTTGTACATCTATACTTTCTGGGCGCATTTTTAATATCTCTTCCCGCCTATTTACAAATTTAGTCATAAAATCTTCATAACTACTATCATTACAAAGTCTTAGAATAGCAGCTTTCTTAAATTGCCAGAATTGCCCTAAAATTTCTGACAACTCCTCCCGTTCTGTTTTATCCTTAATATATTCATACAAAACCGATAAATCTTTCCATTTTTCAAAGAAGGGAAGGGCTTCTTCTTTATAAAAAAGATTAAATATATTCACGACCTCTTCATATTCTGAAATGTCTTTTCCATCATCAGAAAGTGTGTATCTTGTATCTTTTTGAACCCAAAAAGATTCATCAATATTTTCAGGCTTTACATCGCCAAATAATTTGTTTTTTGTCAGAATAGGTATTATTATGAGTTCCATTTCTATAAAATTAACAGCATAGTAAAATCCTTTTACTTTATCTTCTCTTTTCAAAAAGGCTATACTATTTATAGATTGATTTGTACTTTTTCTATAATCACAAATTATACAACCACTTTCTTCACTCTCAAATAATTTGAATCCCTTTGGTAGTAGAATACTATCAATATAGATTAAAACTTTTCTAAACTCTTTCATTATGTTAGTTCTTAAAATTAATACTATTCATTTGTATAGGAGGAATTTTAATATTATCACCCTCACTTATTATTTTAAAAACACTTATTCTGCAACCACTTACACATTATAAATAGGTTTTGTATTGTCTAAAATCTCTTTAAGTTCTTTAGAGGCGTTGTAATATCTTTGTACATCTATACTTTCTGGGCGCATTTTTAATATCTCTTCCCGCCTATTTACAAATTTAGTCATAAAATCTTCATAACTACTATCATTACAAAGTCTTAGAATAGCAGCTTTCTTAAATTGCCAGAATTGCCCTAAAATTTCTGACAACTCCTCCCGTTCTGTTTTATCTTTAATATACTCATATAAAACATTTAAATCTTTCCATTTTTCAAAGAAAGGAAGAAAATGTTTATAATAGAAATTATGAAATAAATCAAACACTTTAATGACTGCTTCTTCAGAGTTTATCAAAATTCCTTCTGTCGGTAAGGAATACTTATCATCATTTTCAAAATGGATTGTATATGAAATATCTTCTGGTGTGACATTTATAATTTTATTCATATACAATATGTTTGTAACTATATTTTCTATTAATGGTATTCTATCAGTAAAAGAAAATCCCCAAAAATGATTGTTGTCATAAATGTTAGATAAAAATTCTATTGTAAAAATAATTTCATTATACTCTTTAATGTAGTTTAATTTTTGAGCTGTTTTATCACCTTTTTTTATAAGATTAAACCCCTCTTTGTTAAGAAACTCATCTATTTTATTAAGAACCATATTTTTATACATAATCATCTCTTCTTTATTTAAAATTAATATCATTCATTTTGATAGGAGGAATTTTTATATTATCTCCCTCACTAATGATTTTATATACATCTTCTCTATAAATACGAATTTTCTTATTATCTCTAAAATTCTTATTTTTTATTAAATCACCTAAATATTTATCAGCACTTCTCACCTCAAACTCTATGTATTTTTTATTAGGGTTATTCTTAAAGACATCTATCAACTCGCTTTTCTGGTTGGCTGTCCAATCATTGCCAGCAGCTTCCCCTTGCGCGTAACCACACACACACAATGAATAGTAAAACCCACAATAAATATTTTATTTTCATCACATTAGGTTTTAAAAATTTAGAAGGTACTACCTAAAAACACTATAAGTAGCCAAAATAATACTAAGTCTTTCGGTATAAGTATCAGTATATTGTTTTATAATATCATCAGCATAGGGGTCAAGATATTTCTTGCCTAAATCTTCTTCTAACCAATAGATTTTCTTCTTTTTTAACCACGTTTCTTTGCTAATTTGGCAGAGCTCAGCAAAATTAGGTGCTTTCTGCAAATCGCGAAACCCTTGTACAACTCTCATATAACGAGTAGCTAATATTTTAGCGGTATTAATACCTTTTGTTGCAATCTCACTGGGGTTTTGCATCTCATTGATTACGGCTTCTTTTAAGCAAACTGCACTGGGCAATAGATTGGTAAGTCTATTGATGTATTTGTCATAAAACCCTGAACCTAACTCAAAGTTTTCATCTAAAGGAATACCAAAAGCTAAGGAGGTACGTTCCCAAACATCATCGTTATCACGTGGAGGCGATACGATAAGAAAACCATCTTGGCTATGTTGTTTGTACTGACCGACATAAACATACATATAAACCAAGTGTTCGCTATCCAATTCCTTTACCCACGAACGAAGGTTATTGTAATTCATAGGTACAGCCAAAAAACCTTGTTCTTTTAAAAAACTGCTTAGGTTCTTAATATCATTAGCAAAACTCATAGAAATATTTCTTTTAGTAAAAATTCAAAAAATACTTTGCCAAAAGTCAAGCCGTGCAGGCTAAAATTTGGCAAAGTGTTTAGCTTTCTATCGTGGTACACGTACGGCTCACACCTACGATTTTACAACTACTATTCTTGTTGTTATTTCTAGACATTCTTTCAAATGTTTGTAATAATTCTTTTTATTTATAAATTTATACTTTTGAATGTACTAATCTTCAAGCCATTCATTTTTACCTTCTTTTTGTACTTTTATTACTTTAAAATAACCATCTTTTTGTAGCTGCCATTCTGTTTTGATAGTCATACCAAATCTTTTTTCAGTCCTCTTAATGATATGATTTTTTTGTATTCGCGATTGGAAGAAAAAGGTATCTACCTTATAATTGTAAACAAAATCTTCCCAAGTTTTTTCACAATCTCTCAAAGGATCTATCTCAAATACACTTACAAATGATTTGATATTCCCTTCCTTACTAAAAACAAAAACATCAATATATATCACATCTATCTGACATACCTTTGTTACAAAAGTATCATATTCTTCGGATAATTTTATATAGCCTAAAGGATATACCTTTGTTTCAAAATTTTCTTTATGCCTATAACTTCCAGAATTAGAAGGTGTTGTATCTAAAACACCATAGGTATCAGACCAATCTATAAGATCTCCATCTAACGTATAGAACTTCCCATATTCTTGAATCTTATTTCTTTCTTGGTCTGAAAAAATAATTTGGTTGTACAGCGTTTTAGGCAAAGTATCCTCTCTATTTCCATAAATTTCTTTAGTAAAATCTGCTGGAAGTTTTATTTCTTTTTTAAAATAAGACTTGAAAGTTAGATACCTTTTAAACCTTGCATCAGTTGAATCTTCTTCTGAAATGGGTTTAGTTCCCTGTGTTTGTTTTTCAATCTTTTTTTGAGAGGTTGTCTGTCCTTGACAGCTCCATAAACTTATAAAAGTAAGTATTACTAATATCTTTTTCATTGTTAATAATAAGATGTTTTAACTTTCTATCCTGTACACCACTGCGGCTCACACCTACGATTTTGCAACTACTATTCTTTTTGAATGTACTAATCTTCAAGCCATTCATTTTTACCTTCTTTTTTTAATTTGATTTCTTTGAGATAACCATCTTTTTGGAGCTGTAATTCTGTTTTGATAGTCATACCAAATCTTTTTTCAGTTCTCTTAATAATATAATTTTTTTGTATTCGCGATTGTATAAAATAAGTATCTACTTTGTAATTGTAAACAAAATCTTCCCAAGTTTTTTCACAATCTCTAGAAGGTTCTATTTCAAATACACTTACAAATGACTTGATATTCCCTTCCTTACTAAAGACAAAAATATCAATGTATATTATATCTACCTCACATACCTTTGTTACAAAAGTATCATATTCTTCGGATAATTTTATATACCCAAGAGGATATAGCTTTCCATCGAACTTTTCTTTATGTGTATTACACCCTGCATCAATAAAAGTTGTATCTAAAATACCATAGGTGTCAACCCTATCTATAAGCTCACCATCAGGAGTGTAAAATTTTGCATATTCTTGAATGTTATTTCTTTCTTGGTCATAAAAAATAATTTGGTTATATAGATACTTGGGTAAGGTATCCTCCTTATTTACTAAAACCTCTTTGGTGAAATCAGCAGGGAGCTTTATCTCTTTTTTAAAATAAGATTTGAAAGTAAGATACCTTTTAAACCTTGCTTCCTCAGCGTTTTCCACTGGAGCAGGTTTAGATTGTTCTGTTTGTTTCTCAACCTTTTTCTGAGAAACTGTCTGTCCTTGACAGCTCCATAAACTTATAAAAGCAAGTGCTATTAATAATGTTTTATTCATATTCATCTTTAAATTATTTTTTAGTTTTAGAATATATTTCATATCCTTTTAATTCTACTCTATTTTCCTCTAAATCTTCCCATTTCCAAAGGCTATTATCTCCTTTGTTATCATTACTTTTTTTATCATTTCGATAATCGTCTTTACCTTTTTTATATTTAGGAGTAGCTCCTCCTTTAGAGAAGTCAACAACTTTACCGTAAGGATCATCAACAACAAGCCCTTTATCAGTAATAGATTGTAGTCTTACAATATGTCCAAAGGCTGAAAGGATCACAGCATCACCTTTTGCTAAGTGAGGTTGTAAAAGGTTTGTTATTTCTTCTTTTTGAAATACTCTCCCATGGTCTTTATATTTATAAGACACATCACCAAAGAGGTTTAGCATTTTTTTTCTAGTACCTCCATAGCCTCTATGTTCAAGACCTTTTACTCTTCTAACGCATTCTAAATAATCTTCCATCTGTTCATATTGGTTGCATTCTTCAGGACAATCTTTGCAAGGTTTAGTAATCCCTAAGTAATACAAACCCATTGCTTGAGAAGTTAAATTACACATTATATCCCCTGCGGGATCACCTTCATTTAGCCAAAAGTTCTTAGCTGCATCTTCTTTTGTTGCTAAAGATTCATTATTTCTTTGACTATAGTAAGGTACTTTTTCCTGTAGTTTTAGATATAATTCAGATTTTTGCAAACTATCTGTTACCTTTTCTATTTGTTCTCGCGAAGAACTTATCTCTTCAGGTGTAAATTCTTCTTTTTTATCAAGAAACTCTTTCGCTATGTCATAATTTAGAGAGGTAATAATCACCTTGAGGAATATTTTCAAGAGATATATAGAATTTGTCCT